>DAOWDD010000065.1 GCA_030639215.1 Dehalococcoidia bacterium | reverse complement strand
GCGCACCAGCCTCAGTCTTAATGCAAGGACAGGGCGTTTGGTCGCATCACTAGGCTACATCAAGTTACCGCCTGAAATGGAATGGGCAGTTTTTGTGTTTTTTCGGATATAGAACCCAGGAGGGCATATATGGACAATCACGAGTTTTTTGAACTGCAGGAAATAGTGTCAAAGTATTACCAGATTGGTGAACTGGTCGGTTATGAAAAAGACACACTGGGAATATACAACACGGGTTATGCCATAGATACGGCAATCAACGGTAGGAAGAGCAGATACTTCCTGAGGAAGTATAGAAAGGGGAGAAGGGAAGTCGAGATAAGATTTGAACACTCTGTGGTTAACCATTTAGTCAGCAAAAACTTCGAGCTTGTTGCGCCGATTATCAGTACCAGGGATGGGAAGACCTATGTTAAGCAATTTGAAGAGGGGAGTAACGGAGATAGTGGAGTCGGTGTGTTCTATACCGTCTTTGAGTTTATTCAGGGAGACGTCACGCATATCTATGTTAATCCGGGTTTTAGTGATAAGGTGCTGCGAAATGTAGCCGTTGTCCTGGCCAGATTCCATGAAGCGGTTGCTGACCTGAATCCAGCAGGGAGAAGGTACGAGCCGGGGATTATTGAGCTCCTGCCCAAAATAGCCAGGACTGCGGAGAATTGTGCCAACGAACCTGAAAGAACTGAGCTCAACGATTACCTGTTGGAAAACCGCAGCCTTGTCCATAGGACCATTGACCGTACTCTACAGGCTGTCGACAGCCGAGAATACGAGAAAATGCTTCACCTGGTTATTCACGGTGATTATCATCCGGGAAATATGAAGTTTAAGAATGACACTGTAGTAGGGCTGTTCGATCTTGACTGGTCAAAGGTTGAGGCACGCTGTTACGATGTTGCTCTTGCTTTAATATTGTTCTGTACGCCGTGGGAAGGGAAGGGTGACGGTGACCTTCAATTAGGGAAAACCATCACATTCTTGAATGTCTATCAGAATACACTCAGTCGCAATAAAGAGATTGGCCCCTTGAGCGATGTTGAGCTCAGGTATTTACCGCATATGATTAGCGCAAGTAATATCTATCTATTGGACTGGCAAATCGCGGACTATTCTAGAGACCCTGAAGAGTACTTGCGTTATCTGAAACACACTGTCCGTATTATGAGATGGCTCGATGGCAGAGACAATCGAGACAAGCTAGAAAAGCTGATAATGATGATAGATAATGTGCCTTGCGACACAATGGTCGGTCGTGTCTAGCTATTAGAGAGGAGTAGAAAAGTTATGTCAGATTATTCAGAAAAGTGGTATACGCACCACGCGAGTCGGTATGCAGAGGTCTCCCGAGAGTTACTACAGTCCGTATACATTGAGTCATCCCACCCTAAGTGTACCAGTGACCCTGGGTTGGTAGAATACGTTACCACCATTGCTCCGGGTAAGCGTGGCCTTGATGCCGGTTGTGGCGCCGGAGCTCGAGATGTATATAACCTCTGGTCAGCCGGCTACGACATATATGGCATGGATTCCGTCAAGGAGAATATTGAGGCAGCAGTGAGGCTCCATCCTGAAATTGAGGATAGACTATCAGTTGCCGATTTGAGGAAGGAACTTCGCTTTCCGGCGGCATCTTTTGATTTTGTTATGTGCAATGCGGTTATCCAGCACATCGAACCGGAGATAGTAGAAGGGGTTACCCTGCCTGAGCTGTGCCGGGTGCTGAAGCAGGGTGGGATTCTACAGTTGGTATTTAAGAAGGGCAGCGGTGTGTTGACCATGTTCGATAAGGACTATGGAGCGGAGAGGACCTTCCTGCTCTATGACGAGCACAAACTGCTCAGGACTCTGGAATCTCTGGGTATGGAACTGGTAGAAGCCGAGTCGCCAGAGCAATTGGGTGGCCTGATGTACTTCACCGACCCGAAGCGCGTCGCTCACTGCGCGTTATATGCGCGAAAACTCTGAGCTAATCCAGTCAAACGAGGTATTGTTCACCCGGATCATATTACCCCCATTTTAGGAAGCTGCTTTCTGACCGGGAGTCGTTGTTTTGCTTGACGGGCACTTGGGGTTGGCAATGATATTCATACCCCCGACAGTTCTATTATGTATTGACTGGCGACGAATTAGTGGTAAAATAGGACAACTCTATCGTCATCGTCGGTAGGAGCAGTCTTATGGAAGCAAAATATGATAAAGGGCAAAAGGTGAAAATCGTCTCGGTGAAAGATAAGCAGGGGAACGTGAAGTACCCCCACAATGAGAAGTATGTAGATGAGGCTGGAGTGGTCCTGGATTCGTTCTACCTGGGGGCATTTCATATTCTGTATTACAAAGACCATCTGCCTGAGGACGCCTACATTTATAAGGTCCGCCTTGGTATGAGTAATACTGTGGTAACGGCAGCGGAAGAAGAACTGGGGTCCTGTACCTAACATCTTGGTGAATTATCGAGTAACCGGCCGGCGGAGCAAGACGGAAAGAATCACCGTGTCCCTGGCAACCGTCAGGCTGTGGGAGTTGACCTCCCAACCCTCGGCGATGGCGTCCGGCAGGTGCTCTACAGCCTCCTCGAGCTTCGCGGTTAGTGACTGCTCGTCGCTTTCCTCACCATAGTTGGGTTTCATTGAGCCCGTAGTAGGGGTGAGGTATTCGACCAGTATGCGGTATTGATACGGGTGACGGCTCATCATACCCTCCTTCTTTGTTATGATAGGTAAGTCTAGTTCCACCCAAAATATTCTGTCAATATCCGGTACGGGCTGCTTCCTGGTAAAGGACTCGCCGGTCACCGAGGCGGCGGGTTATCTTTTCTCCGTCCAGGTATTCCAGAAGAGCCAGAGCATACTTTCGGCTGGTCTTAAACATATCCCGCACTTCAGCTACAGTCACACCGCCCGCTTCCTTCAGGTGGGCGGTAATCCTGGCCACCATTTCATTGTAGGCTTGAAGGGAGAAGACTACCTCCTCGCTTACCTTGATCACCTGGTGCCGGGCAACGAGCAGGTTGAGCAAGTCCGCTTCCGGGATAAGGTTGCTGGGTGGGGTATAGGGGCTCTCTGCCAGTGACTTGAGAAAGGTGTCTATCTGCGCCTGCTGCACCTGAGTTAGCTGAACGCGGTGGGTGGGGAGGCGGATAGCGCCGCCATCTTCAATGACAGTACCGTCGTCAAGAAGTCTTTTTAGAATTGCCGGGTGGTGCGCCGCCATCTTCAACCGGCTGCTCAGCTCTGCCCTGGGCATACCCGGACGGGTAGGGAGCCTGCGGTGATAGTCCTTAAGGACGGTGGTCACCTGGCCGGCCAGGTGCTCCCAGCCGGTTGTGGTCAGAAGGAGTTTACTTTCTCCCCTGCCTATCCCGATTACCCTTCCCTGTTCGATGAGAGACGCTACCGCCGGCGCAAGCTCGTTGGCAGGCAGGTCGCTCTGGGTGGAGAGGTTGGCCATCTTAAGCGGCTTCTGTGTCTCCAGTATTGCTATAATCAGCTCTTCGGTGGTGCCCTGCGCTCTCCGCTTGAGGTTCTCGATGACGGCCGGGCGCAGGCGGCGGTGCCGCCTGGTGTGGGGCTCGAGGACTTCACCACCCCCCAGGGTCGCCTCTGGTGAGCGGATAATAAAGCGGTCGCCCTTAACCAGCGCCACCGGCTTACTCAGTGATAGTTGTGCCCAACCGGTCTCACCGGGCTTAAGCACCTCTTTTTCCAGCAGGTGGACTCTGGCTGTAGCCTGAGCGGACCCGGTATGAAAGTTGACCGTGGTGTTATGCAGCAGAGGTCGGTGGAGATAGGGCAGCAGGCACAGCCTAACCGAGAGCATTGTGGTGGGCGAGAGCCAACCCGGTATGGTGAGCACGTCGCCGCGCTGTAGCTCGGCCGCAGCAACGCCGACCAGGTTGACGCCGACCCTGCTTCCGGGGGCGGTAGTGTCGACACAGGCCTTATGTGTCTGCAGCCCCCGTATTCGTGACCTGAGACCGGCAGGGACAATCTCCATCTCCTGTCCTACGTTGAGTGAGCCGTCAATCAGTGTTCCGGTGACGACGGTGCCGGAGCCAGTAATGGTAAAGACGCGGTCTATGGGGAGCCTGGGCCGGCCGATATCCTTCCTGGATGGGGTGGAGTCGAGGAGCTTACCGATAGTTGAGGTCAGCTCAGCCAGGCCTTCTCCAGTCAGTGCCGAGACGGCGACAAGCGGGGACTGGGATAGGGTGGTTGGGGCGAGCAGCCGGGCTACCTCCTCCCTTACCAGGCCCAGCCACTCATCATCTACCAGGTCCTTCTTGGTGAGGACGGCAATCCCTCTCTCTATGCCGAGCATGTCCAGAATGGCCAAATGCTCCCTGGTCTGGGGCATCACTCCTTCGCCGGCATCGATGATAAGCAGGGCCAGGTCGATGCCGCCCACTCCGGCCAGCATATTCTTAATCAGCCGT
>DAOWDD010000121.1 GCA_030639215.1 Dehalococcoidia bacterium | reverse complement strand
TTTTCCCCTTCTTCCCCGTTTTGTTCCTGATTAGGTGACCCCCATCCCCTTTATCCCCTTCCCAATGACCTATTCTGCCGTTATCTTGCCCGTTTTTACCTTGGCAATCAACTCGTCCTCGCGCCTGATGTCCTCCACCGTTTTCAGCCTTAATTCAGGGGGTGGGGCCTCCAGGCCGAACTTACTTTTCAGGAAGCGCAGTCCGGTGATGGGATAGAGTGCGGCCACCAGTACGTCACCGATGTCCTCGGTGAAATCCCTTACCGCCTCTCTGGCTTCGTCCAGTTCGGGCTCAAGCACATCAGCGGCGCGGCAGGTAATCGGGGTCTTGCCCCGTTTATAGTGCTTCAGGACTATCCCCTGTACTTCAGGGTCAACGGGGACCGGTGGTTTGCCATACAGCCCATAAACGTAGTCCTGTACCTGGGTTGATACCAGCTTGTATCTGCCGACGAGAACATTCTGGACGGCCTGTACCCCGACAATCTGGCTGGTAGGGGTCACCAGGGGTGGGTAGCCCAGCTCCTTTCGCACCCGTGGTATCTCTTCATATACTTCATCCAGCCTGTGCAGGACGCCACCCTCTCGCAACTGGGAGACCAGGTTGGATATCATCCCACCGGGAATCTGGTGCATCAGTACGCCGGTATCAATGACCGCTGTTCGGGTGGTATCCATGAAGTCCCGGTACTTGGGTGCTATCGACTCGATGTACTCCCCCAGTTTGAATAGATGGGTTAAGTCGAGGCCGGTGTCTCTGGGAGTCCCTTGCAGGGCAACCAGGATGGGCTCGATAGCCGGGTGGGATGAGCGCAGGGCAAACGGAGCCAGGGCAGTATCAATAATGTCCACCCCAGCTTCGATAGCCTTGAGACAGCTCATCGAGGCCATACCACTGGTGTAGTGAGTGTGAAGCTGTACCGGTATCTTTAATACTTCCTTTAGGGCTTTAACCAGCGTATAGGCATCATCGGGGGCGATAAGACCCGCCATATCCTTGATACACAGGCTGTCAGCCCCCATATCCTGCATGATGAGCGCCTTATTGACATAATAATCGAGGTTGTATACCGCCCCCCCCATCTTACGCTCGGTAAGTGAGTAGCATATCGAGAGCTGGGCATGCTTACCGCTCTCCTTGATTGCTTTCAGGCAGGTCTCGAAGTTGCGTTCATCATTTAGGGCATCAAATACCCTGAAGATATCAATGCCTACCCGAGCGGCGTGATGGACAAAGGCGGTAACTACATCATCGGCGTAGTGACGGTAACCGACCAGGTTCTGTCCCCTGAGTAGCATCATCAGCGGTGTATCTGGCATCAGCTTCTTCAGGAGGCGCGGCCTCTGCCAGGGGTCCTCGTTGAGAAACCTGGTAGCGACATCAAAGGTAGCGCCGCCCCAGACCTCCATCGAGTAGAAGCCGGCCTTGTTCATCTCTTCGGCGATGTTCACCATATCCTCGGTCCGCATTCGCGTGGCCAATAACGATTGGTGTCCGTCACGTAAGGTAAGGTCGGTGATTTTTAGAGGGTTCTCTGTCATTTTCACTTTGGGCGCTCCTTTTATAGAGTGTTCAGTTTTATGATGCTTATTATACAGGTTAGACTATTCTATGGGAAGTGGTTAGGGGCTGATAAACAGGCTTTCCTGATTATCCCGAATGTTTCTTTCGCGGCGTATTTAATAAGCGGCTAAAATAGTGATAGAATGGAAGCGGTTGTGAGAACTCCCCGGTCTTACGATGGGCTGGTTCTGGCGTGTCTAATGGGTTATTTTTACTATTTTATTTATCGGGGTGGTGCTAAATGACGGTCAGTTCTGTAGAGGTATATCTCGGTCTGGGCTCAAATATGGGTAACCGGCAGGAGAACCTGGAGAAGGCGCTTGATTTCCTCTCGCAGAGGCTGCGGGTAGCCGGGGTCTCCTCCATGTATGATACCGAGCCGGTGGGTAACGTTAATCAGCCTCGCTTTCTCAACCTGGCCTGTCGGGTCCATACCAGACTGGAACCGGCGGCGTTACTTGCCCTGGCTAAGGGGATTGAGAGCAAGATGGGCAGGGCGTTCGGTAAGGTTAATGCCCCCCGCCCCATTGATATCGACATCCTTATTTATGGTGACCTGGTTATGGAGACCCCGGAGTTGGTTATTCCCCACCCTAGGATGACGGAGAGGGCCTTCGTCCTGGTGCCTCTCGTAGAGATTGCCCCTGACTTAAGACACCCGGCAAATGGCAAGACAGTTAAAGAGTTGTTAGGTGAGGCGACTGAGGTGCAGGGCATACTTAAGTGGGAGAATAATTAAGGAGGGAGAATGTATCAGGTATCTATTGAGCAGCATTTTGACGCCGCCCATTTTCTGCGGGGATATCAGGGCAAGTGTGAGGCACTGCACGGACATCGTTTCCGGGCTGTGGCTAAGGTAGAGGCTTCCGGGATTGATGAGGTGGGTATGGCCTACGATTTTGCCACGCTAAAAGGGCACCTGAGAGATATTCTATCCCGGCTTGACCATACCTGCCTGAATGACGTGCCACCGTTCGATAAAATAAACCCGTCCTCAGAGAATATCGCCCGCACCATCTATAATGAGCTTAAGCCGAAGCTGACGGGGGCACCGGTTGTCCTTGCCAGCGTTGAGGTGTGGGAATCCCCCGAGAGCAGGGTAGCCTATATTCCCGATTAGGGGTGTTTGTCCGGCGGTAGAAGGTTGGGGATTGTCTCCAGGATGGGGTAATGCACTTCACACCTCCGACAGTACAGCGAGCCGGTCACTATCTCTTGCTCGTTCTCTTCCTCTACCTTGAGCTCAAGCTCCCCCTTGCACACCGGGCAGACC
>DAOWDD010000134.1 GCA_030639215.1 Dehalococcoidia bacterium | reverse complement strand
CTGATGGAGGGGAGGGGTGGTAAAATAGTCGCCATCACCAGTTTGGGCTCGAAACTGGTCTGGCCCGGTTACATCGCCATAGGGGTATCCAAGGCAACCCTTGAGGCCCTGGTGCGCTACCTGGCGGTAGAGCTGGCGCCGAAAGATATCTGTGTTAACGCGGTAGGTGCTTCATTTGTGCCGACCGAGGTTGGCCTGGCCTATGCCGAGGGAGGGGGAGAAGAGAGTGAGGATGCTTCCTGGAAGACGACCCCGGCGGGCAGGATGGTCAGCCCTGAAGATATCGCGGGTGTAGTGGCTTTTCTCTGCAGTAGCGAGGCTTTTATGATAAGAGGACAGGTAGTTATTATTGACGGAGGCTTCTCATTAACCACTCTTAGTCTTCAGGGTAAAGGAGGCGAGAACTAAAGGTGCAGCGAGTAGTAGTTACTGGAATGGGCACTGTTTGTCCCATCGGCTTAAATATCGAGGAGTACTGGAAAAACCTGTCGGCGGGGAAATCGGGGGTTGGTCTTATCAGCAAGTTTGACGCCACTGATTACCCGGTCAAGGTAGCCGCCGAGGTAAAGGGCCTTGACCCGACCAGGCATATGGACCTGAAAACGGTTGAGCGGACGACGAGGACGATTCATTTAGTTGTCCCGGCGGCTAAGGAAGCGGTGGCTTCGGCCGGGCTGGATATGGCGCGGGAGCAGGCGGAGCGGGTAGGTATTGTCAGTGCTAATTTGTAGGAAAACAGGTATGTCGCCAAGGGTTTTGACACCATTGCTAAACGGGGACCGAGAAGGGTTGACCCGCTGTTCTTTACCAAAGGAGCACCCAGCATAGTGTCCCTGCAGCTGGGAATGTTGTTCGGAGCGCGGGGTCCCAGCACCAGTGTGAATAGCCTCTGCGCCAGCGGTACTGATGCGATAGGGTGTGCCCTGAATTTTATCCGCCTGGGCTATGCCGACGTAATGATTGTCGCCACCTCCGATGCTTCCCTGGATGAGATGACGGTAGCCGCGCTGAGTGTGATAGGCGCCTTGAGTAGGGAACCGGACCCGGACAAGGCCTGCCGTCCCTTTGACCTTGACCGTAGCGGCTTCGTTTACGGAGAGGGGGCTGGAGTAATGGTACTGGAGAGCCGCGAGCATGCTATGAAGAGGGGAGCGCCGGTTCTAGCCGAGGTAGCCGGGGCCGGCTGGACCTTCGATGCCTATGACACCACCGCCCCCCAGCCGGATACCGAGGCGATAGCGATGAGAATCGCCATCCAGAACGCCGGACTGAGGCCGGAGGATGTCGACTATGTCAACGCCCACGGCACCAGCACCAGGCTGAACGATGTCAGTGAAACTAAAGCCATCAAGATGGTCTTTGGGAAAAGAGCTTATCAAATCCCCATCAGTGCCCACAAGTCTATGTTCGGCCACCTGCTGTCTGCCGGCGGCCTTGTTGAGTCGATTGGTGTGGTACTGACCATCAGCCGCGGGGTTATTCCACCCACCATTCACTACGAGACCCCCGACCCGGAGTGTGATTTGGATTATGTGCCCAATGTGGCCCGCCGGGCGCAGGTAAATGCCTGCCTGAAGAATAGCTTCGGTCTTGGCGGGCAGAACTGCTGTCTCGTTTTCAAAAAATTTGAGGAGACTTAAGATGAGTAATAATGCAACCTTGGAATTAGAGGGCAAGGTATCACTGGTAACCGGGGCTTCTCAGGGTATAGGTAGGGCCATAGCCCTTAAACTTTCCAGCCGGGGAGCCAGGGTGGTCGTTAACGACATAGCCAAAGAGGCTGCCGAGAGAGTGGTTAGCGAGATAAAGGGCCAGGGCGGAGACGCCTTTGCCGTTGAGGCAGATGTGAAAGATAGCGCGGCTGTTAAGGCTATGTTGGGCGAGGTAACCGGCCGCTGGGAGAGAATTGATATCCTGGTGAATAATGCCGGTATCAACCGGGATACCCTGTTGCTCAAGATGTCCGACGAAGCCTGGGACGCCGTTATTGATACCAATCTCAGGGGTGCTTATGCCTGTACCAGGTTTGCCCTGCGCGCTATGATGAGGCAGCGGTGGGGGCGTATCGTCAGCATGGCTTCTATCGCCGGGATAATGGGTAATGTTGGGCAGGCTAACTATGCGGCTTCGAAGGCGGGTATCATTGCCTTTACCAAGAGTGTGGCTAAAGAGGTGGGTTCACTTAACATAACCGCTAATGCGATTGCACCGGGCTTTATTGTCACCGATATGACGGACAGGGTACCGGAAGAGGCGCGGGAGGCTATCCTTAAGATGACGCCGCTAAGGCGTTACGGCCAACCGGAAGAGGTAGCCGAACTGGTGGCTTTCCTGGCCAGCGAACGGGCCGCTTTTATTACCGGGCAGGTTATTGCCATTGATGGCGGTGTTACCTAATAAGCGAGTTAAGCGAGTTATTT
>DAOWDD010000054.1 GCA_030639215.1 Dehalococcoidia bacterium | reverse complement strand
TGTGTTCGACTCTTACCGTAATTTCCCTGCCCAGGCCAAGCTGAATGTAGCGCTGCAAGTCGCCGCTACTATCTACCGGTTTCCCGTTTATACTGACTATCCTGTCTCCAGGTTCAATGCCAGCTACGGCTGCCGGGGAACCAGACGCTACATCTTCTACCAGCACCTCTCCGACTACCACGTTATGGGGAACCATAAAGGCAATAGCGAAGAGGATGAGAGGCAACAGGAAATTCATCAGTGAGCCGGCACTGAGCACCAGAAGCCTGATGGCGAAGGGTTTGCTGGCTAAGCTTCTCGGCACCCCAGGGTCTTCTTCACCAGCCAGTTTGTTAAACCCACCCAGGGGTATCGCGTTTAGTGAATAGACCGTTTCCCCTCGCTTCACCCCGAACAATCTGGGGGGTAGTCCGACGCCAAACTCCTTTACTTCTACTCCAGAGGCTTTGGCAGCAATAAAATGCCCCAGTTCATGAGTAACAATAATCCCTGCCAGAACACCAAGAAAAATTAGCACGGTAGTTAGCATAGGCTATCTCCGCTAACAAACCGGGAGACCATCTCCCTAGCCCAGGTATCAGCCGCTATAATCTCATCCAGGGTAGGGCAGGCCACCGTCTGATGCTCCCCCAGCACCTGCTCAACAAGGCAAGCGATATCGGTAAATTTGATGCGTCGGGAGAGGAATAGGTCAACCGCTATCTCATCAGCAGCACAAAGCACCGCCGGGTACGTTCCCCCCTTCTTTCCCGCCTCAATAGCCAACCTGAGGCAGGGAAACGCATCCAGGTCAGCCTGCCCGAAGGTAAGGTTACCCATTATGTCCCAGTTGAGCCGCGGCAGATTGGGATTAGGCAAGCGCTCAGGATAAGATAGGGCATACTGGATGGGTAAGCGCATATCAGGGTAACCCAACTGGGCCTTAACTGAGCCATCGATGAATTCTACCAGAGAATGGACAATGCTCTGGGGATGGATTAGAACATTAATGCTCTCAAAGGGCATATCAAATAGCCAGTGGGCCTCAATTACCTCAAGACCCTTGTTCATAAGGGTAGCCGAGTCAATGGTAACCTTCCTCCCCATCTGCCAGGAGGGGTGTTTCAGCGCCTGCTCAATGGTGACTTTGCTCAACCGGGCTTTCGAATAATGGAGAAAGGGTCCCCCCGATGCCGTCAGCACAAGCCGGGCCGGCTTTTGATTTTCCCCGTTAAGACACTGCCATATCGCACTATGCTCACTATCAAGAGGTAAAATGCGGGCTTTACTCAGTCTGGCTTCCCCGGTAATAATCTTACCGGCCGCAACCAGTGACTCTTTATTAGCCAGGGCAATCTCCTTGCCGGACTTCACCGCCGCTACCAGTGGCAATAACCCTGATTTCCCGGAGGTAGCGATAATAACGGTATCCACCTGGGGATGAGAAGCAATACCCTCCGGTGGTAAGAACTCGCAGTTTACATCAGGTAGCCCTTGTCCTGACTTCCCATCCTGAAAATAAACAAGCCTCGGCCGGAACTCACTTACCTGCCTCGCCAGCAAGTCGATGTTCTTACCGGCAGCCAATCCGATGACACGAAACCTGTGCGGAAAAGCACGGACTACCTCAAGCGTTTGCTGACCTATGGAACCGGTTGAACCCAGAATAGCCAGTCGCTTAATTGTGCTAGTCATATCGAGCAATAGTATACCACATAGTATACCACCACACTGGCAAAAACGAGGCTATCAATACGGTCAAGGACACCACCGTGTCCCGGCATCAGACCGCCGGAATCCTTTACCCCCATATTGCGTTTAAGCAGGGATTCCACCAGGTCACCAAGCTGCCCGAAAATGCTGACCAGTACGGCTAAGGGGATTATCTGCCAGGAGGCAAGAGGCAGCCGGAAAGGGGTAGGAGCAAAGAATAGTATGCTCATTATGACAGCAGCGCCTACCCCTCCTGCCGCTCCTTCCCAGGTCTTGCCCGGGCTGATACTGGGGGCAAGCTTGTGTCTGCCGAATTTTCTACCGACAAAGAAAGCAAAGGTATCGGAAGCCCAGGTAACAAACAGAATAAAGAATACCCAGTTTCTACCGTCATCCAGTCCCCTCAGGGCTACCAGGTGGCCCAGGAGCCAACCCACATAGAGGATGCCGGCAACCGTCCAAACCCAGCTGTTGAAAGCCCCTTCTTTCTGCCTGCGCACCAGAAGTCCGATTAGAGGTATCACCACAGCCGAGGTCAATAATAACGGCATAAGCAAACCGGGAGTAAAATAAGGCGTAAGGAAAGACAGCAGCTCCGAGTTACGACCGAGAATAAAGAATGCCGTCCAGACCAGCCCGAAGCAGGTAAACGGCAATAGCTTTGCCATGGCTACCATTCGATAGAACTCAAGAGCAGCCAGGATACCGAAGACGGCCATTAATACGGTAAACCCTCTCTCCCCACCAAACCAAACAATCACCACCAGAAGAGGGGCAAACCAGAGGGAAGTTATAACCCTTTTCTTAAGCATACGGTTCTGCCGGACATTTAGTTATAATCCACCGAAGCGCCTCTGCCTCTGACGATAAGCTAGCAGCGCCTTATCAATCTCCTTTTCATCAAAGTCGGGCCACAGGACATCGGTGAAATAGTATTCGCTATAAGCCGATTGCCATATCAGGAAATTACTGATACGAAGTTCACCACCGGTGCGGATGAGCAGGTCAACATCAGGCATGCCGGTAGTATAAAGGAAACGGCTAAACAGTTCTTCGTCTATATTCTGCGGGGGGATACCTTCAGCCAGAATACGGCGTACCGCATCTAAAATCTCGTTGCGTCCTCCGTAGCTAAAGGCAAAGCCGAGGGTCATCCCGGTATTGTTTTCTGTCAGCTTAATAGCCTTATTCATTTCCTGCTGGAGGCTTTGCGGGAGTTCTTCAAGACGGCCAAGGTGACGAAGCCTAACCCCTTCTTTATGAAGCTCTTGCGACATCCCACCGACTACCTCTTCAAAGACGCGGAATATCCCGCCAACCTCATCCTGAGAACGGTTCCAGTTTTCGGTGGAGAAACCATAAAGGGTTAGATACTTTAATTGGTACCCGTTATTAAGGTACCGGATCGTAGAGCGAGCGCTGTCTACACCGACGATATGCCCCCTAAGCCGGGGCAGCCCGTGACACTCTGCCCATCTACCGTTGCCGTCCATGATAATAGCAACGTGGCGGAGGGAACCGGTCTTTTCTTCCGCAGCTAGCGAAGCAGCTTCCATATCATAAGTTAAAACTGGCGACAACCATTTAGTCCGGACTAGACTTTCTCAAGCTCGGTCTCTTTATCCTGCCCCACCTGCTCGGCAGCGGCTATGAATCTATCGGTAAGCTTCTGTAACTGGTCTAAGGTACGCTTCAGCTCATCCTGCGATATCTCTTTGTCTTTCTCCGACTTCCTCAGTTCATCCATAGTCTCGCGCCTCAGATTACGGATGATAACCCTCTCCTTCTCCACCCTCGCCCTTACTACCTTAACCAGTTCCTGCCGCCGCTCTTCACTAAGCGGCGGGATATTTATGCGAAGTACATTCCCGTCACTGATTGGATTTAGCCCGAGGTCGGATTTCAGGATGGCCTTCTCAATACTATGCAGGCTGCTTTTGTCCCAGGGCTGGATGACAAGCAAGCTGGCTCCCGATGCAGAAATGCCAGCGATTTGAATAAGAGGGGTAGGGACACCGGCATATTCCACCTTGATATGCTCGACCAATGCCGGCGCAGCATGCCCGGTACGAATGGTGGTTAGCTCCTTCTTTAAAGCCTCCACAGAGGCCTGCATCTTTGCCTCAGTATTCTTCAAAACACTGCTATCCATTTTTTCTATTTACTCATTAGTTACCAGGGTACCAATAGGTTCGCCGTTAACAGCACGCTCCAGTCCCCGTGGAGCCTGAAGGTCAAAAACCACTATCGGCAGCTTATTCTCCAGACAGAGGGAGAGGGCAGTGGCATCCATCACATCAAGACGCATATTTAATGCCTCAAGATGACTAAGTTTGTCAAACTTCTTAGCACTGGGATTCTTATTGGGGTCAGCATTATAGATACCATCAACGTTATTCTTGGTCATAAGCAGCACTTCCGCCTCGACCTCTATAGCCCGCAGGGCCGCCGCCGTATCGCTTGTCATATAGGGATTACCGGTGCCTCCGGCAAAGATAACGGCCCTGCCTTTCTCCAGGTGTCTAATGGCACGCCGTCTGATGTAGGGTTCCGCTACCTGTTGAATACCAATCGCTGTCAGTGTCCTGGTAATTACTCCTGCCTTTTCCAGCGCATCCTGGAGAGATAAAGCATTTATCACTGTAGCCAGCATACCGGCATAGTCAGCAGTAACCCGGTCCATCCCTTTCTGCTCAGCAACAGCACCACGCCAGATATTGCCGCCACCAACAACAATGGCGACACCCACCCCCATTTCTATCACCTGCTTGATCTGCTTGGCTATCCGGGTAAGGGTATCAGCGTCAATACCATAATCGAGTTTGCCACTAAAAGCCTCACCGCTGAGCTTAAGAAGAACTCGCTTATACCTGGTAGTGGTCATCCTGATAATACCTATTTACCTAATTCGAATCGGGCAAATCTGGCTACCTTGATATTCTCACCTAACCTGGCAATAGTCTCAACGATAATGTCCTGGATAGTCTTGCTGGGGTCTTTAATGAAAGGCTGCAGCAGTAAGCAGTCTGCTTGAGGTTCGACATCAGCCCCCTCGGGGAGCTCATCATCTGAGATAAATTGAGGCGGCATGGCTGCTACCTGCATTACCAGATTATGAGCCAGTTCCTTAAAT
>DAOWDD010000160.1 GCA_030639215.1 Dehalococcoidia bacterium | reverse complement strand
GTACAGCCTGGGTAGGAATGAGCTCACATATAGCCACCCGAAAGCGGGCCCTCGGTTAACCCGGGGCTTTCCCCTTTCACTTACTGCTACGTGCCCTAGGGTTCGAGGGTGATGTTGTCCTGGTTGCGGTCGTCTGGTCGCTGCAGCGCACTTTCCAGTTTTTCTAACCGCCGGCCAATTATATAGAGGCTGCCTACCAGCAGCTTGGTAGCGCGATCGCTTGAGCGACGACTGTAGTCCGCAATACCCCATCCAACGAAAGAGAGCCCGATGGCAAGCATAAGGAAGCTGATGCCGATTTGCGTGCCGATAGTGTTCAGACGGAGACCGAGAGCATCCCGGGATAATTCAGGGTTGAGGCTTACCTCTGATATCAGTTCAGACAAGGATGAGTAGGTCTGATACACCCACGCAATCGCTACCACCACGAATACTGAGCCTATCAGGACAAACTTCATGTCGCTTAATGCACGCGTTACTCGCATTGTTGGTCACCTCACGCGATTTACCCGACTAATTCTATCACAATATATAGCAGTGGTGATGAAAAAGCAATCCTGCCGCTATCGTTTTTATCTGTGACGGCTTTCTCCTTAATTCATCCGGGCAGCGGTATGCTTGACAAAACCACATGAAACATTTAGTCTATACTGGTAGTTTACTACCGTCGCTTGTGACTTACCCTCACAATGGCGTTTGGGTATATAGCCGTCGGTTTGAGACCTCAGGTCTGTTACGGCAGTTGAGGCCTTTAGGAAGAATGTAATCACAGGTTGACTTTTCGTCTCTGTTACCTTAAAATTAGCTACATTAGTTACGTGTAAAGTAAAGCGAAATTATACGTAAGTACGCGTGCCCACATAGCTCAGTCGGTAGAGCACATTCTTGGTAAGAATGAGGTCACCAGTTCGAATCTGGTTGTGGGCTGAGGACAAAGGGGGTTTTTGGAAAATGGCTAAGAAGAAGTTCGATCGCACCAAGCCGCACTGTAATGTTGGGACTATCGGTCATGTTGACCATGGAAAGACAACCTTAACTTCGGCGATAACACTGACGCTGTCCAAGGAAGGTGATACCGGCTACCGTTCATTTGACAGCATCGATAATGCTCCCGAGGAGAAGGCGAGGGGACTTACTATTGCCATTGCTCACGTGGAGTACGAGACTGAGAAGAGGCACTATGCCCATATTGATTGTCCGGGGCATGCTGACTTCGTTAAGAACATGATAACGGGGGCGGCCCAGATGGACGGGGCGATACTGGTAGTCAGTGCCCCTGACGGCCCGATGCCCCAGACCAGGGAGCATGTACTGCTGGCCCGCCAGGTAGAGGTCCCCGCTATGGTGGTTGCCCTTAATAAGGTAGATATGATGGAGGATGAGGAACTTCTGGAGCTGGTGGAGATGGAGGTCAGGGAGTTGCTCAATAAATATGAATTCCCCGGCGATGAGATACCGGTAGTGAGAGTGAGTGCTCAGAAGGCCCTGGAGTGCGGCTGTGGTAAGAGGGAGTGCCAGTGGTGCGGTCCTATCTGGAAGTTAATGGATGCCGTGGACAGCTATATTCCGATACCGGCGCGGCCTAAAGACCAGCCGTTCCTGATGCCAGTGGAGGACGTTTTCAGCATCAAGGGTCGGGGTACTGTGGCTACGGGAAGGGTTGAGCGTCGCGTAGTTCATCCTGGGGATGAAATCGAGATAGTAGGCCTGCACCATGAGCCCCGTAAGATAATAGCTACCAGCCTGGAGATGTTCCATAAGATCTTAGATGAGGCTGAGCCCGGTGATGCGGTGGGTGTCTTACTGAGAGGTATCGACCGGGAGGAAATAGAGCGGGGTCAGGTACTGGCTAAGCCCGGTTCAATCAAGCCGCATACCGAAGCTGATGCCGAGGTCTATGTTTTAAGTAAGGAAGAAGGGGGGCGGCATACCCCGTTCTTTAAT
>DAOWDD010000164.1 GCA_030639215.1 Dehalococcoidia bacterium | reverse complement strand
GCTATTCTCACCGACTCACGAATTGACTCTCTGGCCTCATTAATGTTGACCACCAGTCCCTTATGCAGCCCCTTGGATGGAGTAACACCGACGCCGACAACTCGGATACCCCCCCCTTCGCCTACTTCAGAGATAATGGTGCATACCTTAGTGGTGCCAACATCAATTGAGGTTAAAGTAGCCCGCTTTTTCATCTGTCACCTCCCTTTTTCGCTTTTTTATTCCTGCCATTTATTATCATATTCACATTTTCCATACCCCCTTAGCGCAACGGTAAAGTATCTTATGCAATCTAAGATGCCAGATATGTCATTCGTAGCTTTGCCAGCAATGCCGGCCTTCTCCATCCGTTAGCATTATCCCCAACCAGCCAGCATAACCCTTCTGATGCCTCATAGTATTCACCCCCGAGCGTAGTGCACTCAGCAGCCCTTAACCTAGCGCTACGGCTACGCGGATTAAGCTGAACTTCCCGGGAAGAAGGAGTAATAACCCTCTTATTCAGTACCCTCAGACAGGCAGTATGCCCACAAACGCAGGCAGGTATACTAGGAGGGCAAATACAGCCCTTTGCCTCCCTCTGCATGAACTGCTTCACGATACGGTCCTCAAGAGAGTGATAGCTGATGACGACCAACCGGCCACCGTATCCGAGAAGGTCAACCGCCTGCTTTAGCGCTGATTCAAGGTTCTCAAGCTCATGGTTAACCGCTATACGCAGCGCCTGAAAGGTCTTGGTAGCCGGGTGAATTCTGCCCTTCCGGCCGCCAACAGCCTGCTCTACCGTCCGGGCAAGCTCCAGGGTAGTCTTTACGGGACGCTCCTTCACAATATACCGGGCTATGCGATGGCTGTAACCTTCCTCACCGTAGGTCCTGATGATACGAGCAATTTCAGCCTCGGAGTACCGGTTAATGATATCATCAACGGTAACCTCCTGGTCGGGACTGAAGCGCATATCCAGAGGCGCATCATGCTGGAAACTGAAACCACGGCCCGCGCTATCGAGCTGAAGCGAAGAAATCCCGAGGTCAAACAGAATACCGTGCACCGGCTGGAAATCATACTTAAGGCAGATAGCCTGTAATTTAACAAAGTTAGCGTTAATCAGGAGGATTGAATCACGATGGGCCGCGAGTCTGACGCTGGTTGCCTTTATCGCTTCGGGGTCAGCGTCAATACCCAAAAGCTGTCCACCGGGTGCACTACGTTCCAGGATAGCAGCGGCGTGTCCCCCACCTCCCAGAGTACAATCAATATAGCGCCCCCCCGGCTGAACCGCCAGCGCACTAACAGTCTCGTCAAGTAGGACCGGAGTATGGGTAGGTGCTGACATATTTAGATTCAACATCGTTTCTCCAGGCTTTCTATAATCTGCCAGGCCTGCTCCTGACTGATAGTCCTCTCTTCCTCCCACCGCTCTTTATTCCACAGCTCAAAATAATTGTTGGCCCCAGTGATAACTGCTTCATCGGTAATAGCGGCATGTTCTCGCAGATGATGAGGTAAGGCCATCCTGCCCTGCCCGTCAAGATTAAGGCTGAAGGCAGTGGCAAAGATAGCACGATTTAGCTTCCTTAATTTACTGGGGGAAATTGAACCGGTAGTGAGAGTCTCGGCCAGTTTTTTCCATTCCGATAGAGGGTAGGCATTGATGCATTTCTCTACGCCCGGAGTTAATACCACTCCCTCTCTTAGCTCGCTGCGGAACTTGGGCGGGACAGGTATCCTACCCTTCTCGTCAATCCGATACTCAAACTCACCGAAAAACATATATCCCCTAATTCACCATTCTTTACCACAATTCACCAATATATAACACAAAAGGACACCTTTGTCAATACCCTTTTCGTAAAATTTTAAAAAACAGCCAATTTTGTTATCCGCCCTG
>DAOWDD010000058.1 GCA_030639215.1 Dehalococcoidia bacterium | reverse complement strand
GGTGGTCGAGACCGTGATTGCCCGGTGCAGGGCAGGCTTGACCGACTCCGGCGCATCCATCAACTTACGGAGCAGGGCAGACTGGTTACTAGCGGCATGGCCGACCACGGTCGTCTTCAATTCATCGAGGTCACCACCAGCCAATGCACTCTTCTCAGTCGCCTCATCCACTGCTGCTTCCTCAGCCGGCGCCGCCTCCGGCGTTACCGTCAGCGCCCCGGGGAGAGCCTCTCCTTCTACTGCTGCCGCCTCCGCTTCCTCAATGGAGGCTATCTCCACCAGCGTTTCCAGGCACTCATCCAGGCGTTCGGCAGTCACATCCACCTGCCGGGCATCACCCTTATCAGCCAGATAGACTATCTCATCCACCCTCCTATCGGCCTGCATAACACATACCTTTGCCTTATCGATATCCGACGTAGTTAGCACCAGCTGCACCTCCTCAGTGGCCAGCTTCACCGGATAGAGAGGGCTGTCCGGCATACTGCTGCTGGCCATCACCACAGTACCGCCCCCGGACACCAGGATGATGCTGAGTGCCACCATCGCCGTTACCAACCGCGTCCTCAAGCCAAATAGGGAGGGCCTCTTCTTAGACGCCGCTTCCTGAAGCGCCGAGTGGAACTCGTACCTGGCCCTAGCCCTAAACTCCGGGCGGGGTAGAATCGCCGACGTCTCCCTGGCCGCCTGAGCCGCCCGCAGCAGCGGTTCGAGCTGCTCTGCCTGCTCTGGATGGCTCTCAAGACACTGCATGAGGGTCTCGCCCCTGGCCAGCCGCTCCAGGCAGTCATCAAAGATATTTTCAAGTTCTCTGTTCTTCTTCATCTATCCGGTACCAGTCAGTACTCTACGCAGGGCTACTACAGCGCTGTGCTGCAGTGCCTTTACTGCCCCTTCACTCCTGCCCATAACCTTGGCTACCTGGGCAATCGGCAGATCACCGGCAAAACGGAGAGAGATTACCTCCTGCTGCGCCCGGGTTAACTTTTTCGTCGCCAGAGCCAGCTGCTCAATATCCAGCTTACGCTCAAACTCCAGTTGAGGGTCATCATCACTGGTAAGCAGGGTATCATCAAGGGCAACAGCCTCCCGCTTCACCTTCTTCCTCAGGTAGTCAACAACCTGATTGTGGGCAATACGAAACAGCCAAGAGGAGAAGGGGAACCCCTTCCACTTAAAGGAAGAGATGGACTTAATAGCTTTGAGGAAGACCTGCTGGGTAATATCCTCAGCTTCCATCCTGTCCCCCACCTTGAGCGCTACATAGCGATATATCTTATCGAAGTACTTCTCATACAACTGTGCAAAAGCCTCCTGGTCGTGCTGCTTTGCTCGTCGGACAAGGCTCTCCTCATCTTGCACCTGATAACTCCCCGTTCATTAACAGTATTTACGAGTATTACCCTGTGCCTAAATTATAACGAATGAAGCACCCAAAAAGATAGTCTTTGTAGCGGCTCAGCTATATCACGACAGGATGGAATGTGCTACAATAATGCCCAAAAGTTGGGCCTGCCTTAAAGGGGAAAGGGACGTGTCTTATTACATACGCCGGATGTGCCGGGAGGACGTTGCCCAGGTCACTGAGATTGACCATGAAGCCTTCCCTACCATGTGGCCGCCAGCAAACTACGAGCGTGAGCTTAAGGTCAGCCTAGCCCACTATATTGCCGCCTGTGAGGCCGGGAGGCCTGCCGGGAGAACTGAGATAACAGAAACTCAAAAAAGGATATCCCTCGACCTGTCTGCCGGGATGAAGCGTCTCCCTAACCATAAGGACTCCCCCGGTAGGAAAGGACTCCCCCCGGGTGAGGGACAGTATATCGTCGGCTTCGCCGGCCTCTGGATGATGGCTGATGAGGCCCATATAACCAACATTGCGGTACGACAGGGCTACCAGCGGCGGGGAATAGGCGAGCACCTGTTGATAGCCATGATAAGCCTGGCCATGGAGCAAAATGCCCGTACCCTTACCCTGGAAGTACGGGCTTCCAACACCACCGCCCAGAAGCTATACCATAAGTACGGCTTCACTCAGGTAAATATCCGCCGGAGCTATTATACCGATAACAGAGAGGATGCCCTGGTAATGGCCGTTGAAGATATCACCGGGGCGGCATTCCAGGGGCGACTGCACCAGCTAGAGAAGGCCCATTCACGAAAGTGGGGGGTAGCCCTCTACCACACCGTCCGATAGCCAGCAGCCGTCAGGCGGCCGAAAACTAACAGAGGGTCACTCCCCCTCAGTAAGCCTTTTGTAAAGAAGCCTGGGATAAGTGGAGATGACCTGCCTCAAGGCTTTCAGCTTCTGTCTGATATCCTCAGCTATCCTATCGTCAGTAATAAGCCGTCTCAGCCTGGACTGGTCAAAGCTCAATACCTCACTCCACAGCCCCTCGGGCTCAAGCAGCGCCCTGACCTCGTCCTCACTAAAACCCGACTTCTCTACCAGCTTATAGGTGACAGCGTGCTCCCGACCGAAGACCCGACTTAAGTCCTCATCCTGACAGAAGTCAACAATCACCTGCCTTACCTCTTCAAGCTGGGACTCCAGTTCTTTTATCTCGGCCTGCAGTGCAACATATCTCTCGACAGCCTCAGCTTCAGGCAGGCGGGGCGGAGTCCCCTGCTGGGCTGGCTCGAGCCTGTTTCCCATATACTGATGGCGATAGTACGGACAGTGCTCCGGAAAATCACAGGGGCAGTACTGGTTCTCAACAGCAGGAAACCGGTTACCGGCAATGTTCTCCGCCACCTCCCCTAACAGCCGCCTGGCTTCCTCAAGCTGTGAGTCCTGCCTCGGCTGACAGCTGCAGGGTGTATTCGACCTTAAGTGATACAGGGTGAGCTTCTCTACCGGAAGACGCCAGAGCTGCTCGACCGCCAGTTGATACAGCGTGAGCTGAAGGTTCTTTTCCAGGTCTTCACTGGTAAACAGCCCCTGGTTTGACTTGTAGTCAACTATAGACAAGCCGCCGCTATCCAGCTTGTCCACCCTGTCAATGAAGCCCCTCAGCTTGATGCCTTCGATATCAACATAAAACATCTTCTCGATAGCCAGCGGCATCCTGAAGCCAGCACTGTGAATCCGCCAGAACCCGGTCAGTATCTCCCTGCCATAGGCCCGATAATTCTCCTCTTCCTCGGCTGATTGATACCCTTCGGAAAGCCAGTTTTTCTGATAATAGTCGAGCAGTTCATCCAGCGACGGTGGCGGCGGCACCTTAACCCTGAAGAAATACTCAGCGCATAGGTGCAGGACCGAGCCAAAGCTAAAATACCCCTTCTCCTTCAGCTTCAGTCCATCGATATACTGCAGCCGATAGAGCAGAGGGCAGTTCTGATAGGTAGCAATCTTGGTATAGCTTAGCGGCCTCATACTTTTCCTCACCTATATCTTAACAGTGCCGGGGAGGCTATTTCCAGCCTGCGTAGCGGTTATACGGCAAGGTATCACCCCTCCAAGCATCACTCACCTATCCAGAAGCCTTGGTTTTGACAAGATTTACCCTGTATGCTATTGTACGATAATATAAGAATATATTAATATACTAATATACTAATATACTAACACATCTAAAGGGGGTAGGTATGGACAATGACATCGTAATGGAGGTCTTTCAGCTTCAGGCCGAACTCTGCAAATCGCTGGGCGAACCAAAACGCCTGATGATTATTCATGAGCTGCGCAAGGGGGCTAGATCAGTCGGCCAACTGGCAGGAAGCCTGAACCTCAAGCAGTGCACAGCCTCCCAACACCTTGCCCTGCTACGTAAAACGGGAGTGCTTTCCGCCCACAGGGAAGGCAGTACCGTCTATTATTCTCTGATTACCCCCAAGATTGCTGACGCCTGTGACTCGATCCGTGAGATCATTATCGAGAAGCTGAAGAGGAACCACCTCCTGACCAGCGTAATATGAAACTCAGGCCTGCTTAATACGCCGGCCCAAATCACTTAACATTAATGTTACTATAGGATACCGACGATGGAAAACATATCAGCAATAGCCGCTTTTGTTGCCGGGCTCACCTCCTTCCTGCTACCCTGTGTCCTGCCCCTGGCCCCGATATACCTGGCTATTCTAGCCGGTCCTGAAATCCTTGAGCCTGGAGCCGATAAAAAGAATGTCCGGATATTTCTTCACTCTCTTACTTTTGTCGCCGGTTTTAGCGCCGTCTTCATCGGTCTGGGTGCCGGGGCCGGCCTGGCCGGTCTTGCCATCAGCATCAACTTCTTCCTGATCAAACAGGTAGCCGGCATACTGCTGATAGTCTTCGGCACGCTCTTTCTGCTGTCCCAGAAGGTACCACAGCTAAATTTCCAGAAGCGGCTCACCCCGTCTCAGAGTACCAAGACCGGTTACATACGCTCCTTCGCCACCGGCGCCATATTCTCAATGGTATCGATGACCTGTGCCACCTACATACTGGGGAGCATCTTAATGCTCGCCGCGGCTTCGGCAACCGCCTGGCGCGGCGCCTCCCTGCTGGCTATCTACTCTCTCGGCCTGGGAATACCCTTTCTGATAATCGGCGCCGCCTTCGACCGGGTAACGCCGCTGCTGAAACGCATCCAGCGTCACTCCAGGGTGGTATATATTACCAGCGGCGTCGTGCTCATAGTCTTAGGAATACTAGTCACAACGGGCAGGCTCACTTTG
>DAOWDD010000095.1 GCA_030639215.1 Dehalococcoidia bacterium | reverse complement strand
TCGCAGACCATAGTGTTGATACGCTGCGAATGGGACAGTCCCAGCACCCTAATTGCTGAGATTGGTAGGTCGCCCTCAGTTATGATGCCCGCTCTTATCGCATCGCCAATATCGTGGTTGATGTAGGCGATGATATCAGCAATCTTACATACCTCCCCCTCCAGGGTATTTACCCTGCCCCAGTCCCTTCCCAGGACTTCTGTTCTTGTCTTGGAGTGATTGACGATGCCGTCTCGTACCTCCCAGGTGAGGTTGAGTCCCTGCCCGTCGTTTTCCAGCAGGTCAACCACTCTCAGGCTCTGCTCGTTATGTCGGAAACCCCGGTGGTAGAGTTCATTCAGCATATCCTCGCCCATATGTCCGAAAGGGGTATGACCCAGGTCATGACCCAGGGCGATTGCCTCGGCCAGGTCCTCATTCAGGTTCAGGGCACGGGCGATGGTACGGGCTATCTGAGAGACCTCGAGGGTATGGGTCAGGCGGGTTACATAATGGTCGCCCAGTGGGGTAATAAAGACCTGTGTCTTGTGCTTGAGGCGGCGGAAGGCCTTGGCATGGATGATGCGGTCCCGGTCGCGCTGGAAAGCGGTACGGATTGGGCAGGGCTCTTCCGGCCTGAGACGGCCCCGCGATTGCTTGCTTTTCGCCGCATTGAGGGAAAGACCTGCCTCTCTTTCTTCAGCAGACTGACGAATATTAAGCCGGCTAATCATTAAGCTTCAGTTTTGCTTCTGCTCTAGAGATTATTTCCCTGGTGACGCTAATCATATCCGGGCTTACTGAAACGGAGGTAATCCCCCACTCGACCAGCTTTTCGGTAAGGTCGGGATATACCGAGGGTGCCTGACCGCAGATAGAGGAGGTAACCCCCATACTCTTGGCTACCTTGATAGCCCTTTCCAGGGAGAGGAGTACCGCCTCATCCCGCTCATCAAATGACTCGGCCAGTACTGCGCTGTCCCGGTCAATACCCAGGGTAAGCTGGGTCAGATCGTTGGAGCCGATTGATATGCCGTCAATGCCGCAGGCGAGGAATTTCTCGATCAGAATTATGTTGGATGGCACCTCCACCATCATCCATATCTTAAAGTCGCTGGAACGCTTCAGTCCCTCTGCTGCCATAATCTCCATGGTCCGGGACAGCTCGCTAACGGTCCGGACAAACGGAATCATAACCCACAGGTTAGGGTAGTCCTGTCGCACTTTCTTGATGGCGTCCAGTTCCAGTTTGAAGACATCAATGTCTTTGATGTATCGCGAAGCCCCCCGGTAGCCCAGCATTGGGTTTTCCTCGACATCTTCGTATTTCTCTCCACCTTTAAGTGCCCGGTATTCGTTGGTCTTGAAATCGTTGGTCCGGTAGACCACCGGGCGGGGGTTAAAGGCTTTGGCGAAAGTCATTATTCCATCGGCGAGCTTATCGCTGAATTCATTACCCCTGTTCTGGCTGAGTATATGACCGGGGTGCTCCCCGATATGGGCAACCATGAACTCGGCACGCAGCAGCCCAACGCCATCCACATTACGGACCGCCACCGAATCAACCAGCTCCGGCTGGGCCAGGTTGACATACACCTTGGTCCTGGTCTTAATCGCTTCCTCAAGGGCATCACGGATTGAAGAGGTCTGTATTCTTCGGGTTACCTTGCCCGCGTAGACCTTACCGTGTGAGCCGTCCACAGTAATTATCTGGTTCTCGGTCAGGGTGTTGGTTGCCCCGTCGGTGCCGACGATGCAGGGGATGCCCAGCTCACGGCTGACGATTGCGGCATGGGCGGTCCTGCCCCCACGGTTGGTGACAATAGCGGCCGCTCTTTTCATCGCCGGTACGAAGTCGGGAGTAGTCATTTCGGCAACCAGAATATTGCCGTCGGCCACCCGGTCAATCTGGGAGGCATCCGTCACTATCCTTACCGGACCTGAGGCAATGCCGGGGCTGGCGGATACCCCCACCAGGAGCACCGGGGCCTTTATTTCCGGTTCGGCCTCGGTGGCCTCTTTCATGGTAGTTACCGGACGGGTCTGGACGATAAAAATTTCTTTACCTTCCTTTGCCCATTCGATATCCTGAGGGAACCCGTAGTGCTTCTCTATCTGTTTTCCTATCCTGGCCAGTGCGGTTATATCCTCGTCGGCTAGTTTCTGCATAGTCTGAATTGAAGCAGGGACCGGCACCCAGATGTTTGTATTTCTATCGCTGCGGTCGGGGTTTATTATCAGTTTGCGGTCCTGCCGGCTCATCTTCTTTGAGGTAATGCCTAAGCTCTCTTTATCGACAACGTAGAGGTCGGGGTTTTCTTCTCCCGAGACGATAGCTTCACCCAGGCCGTATATCGCTTCGATAACAATCTCGCTGGTAACACTGGTTACCGGTTCAACGGTAAACATAACCCCGGAGGCTTCCGACTGCACCATTCTCTGCACCGGCACAGCAATGCCGACCCCCAAGTGGTCAAAGTCCTGCTCCTCCCTGTAGAATATAGCGCGTGCTTCAAAGAGGGATGCCCAGCAGCCATGAACGGCGGTGACCACCATTTCCTCGTCATCTATATTAAGATATGTGCTCTGCTGCCCGGCAAACGAGGCCTCCGGCAGGTCTTCGGCAGTTGCCGAGGAACGCACGGCGACCAGCCCACCGCCTAATTTGGCATAGGACTTCTTAATCTCGGCGGCCAGCTCCGGCGACATAGCAGCCTTAAGGATTACCTCCCGCACCTTTTCTGCCGTTTGCTGAAGTTGTCTACTGTCATTAACGTCCAGCGGCTCAAGGAGCCGGCGGATTTTATCGGTGATTCCTGCCTGTTTAAGGAAGTCAAAATAGGCAGTGGCAGTTACCACGAAGCCCGTGGGTACGGGGATACCGGCATTAGTCATTTCGCCCAGGTTCGCCCCCTTGCCGCCGACAATGGGTATGTCATTCTTTGTGATCTCATTGAACCAGAGAATGACTTCCTTACCGCTATGCATAATCAAAACCCTCCTTGCCGGTTGAGATGCTCTGCCTCAGTTCTTCAGTCTAGCATTTTATTATATCATATGTTTTTGGTTGACAGTAGTTGTGCTGAAAGGTAGAATTAAACCAGATGAAAGGGGAGGCATGGCGATGATAGAAATGACCATTGATAGCATTCGAGTTAGCCTGATGAACTATCAGCGGGTGGTAATTTTAAGAGAGAAGGATGCGGAGCGTTACCTGCCTATCTGGATTGGTGCTGCCGAAGCGGATGCTATCGCGGTCAAGCTGCAGAGTGTTAATGTTCCGCGGCCTTTGACTCATGACCTGTTACAATCGGTAATCGAAG
>DAOWDD010000046.1 GCA_030639215.1 Dehalococcoidia bacterium | reverse complement strand
TCGACCAGCATCATATGGTTATCCGTGCCACCTGATACAAAATGCAGCCTCAGTTTTTGCAGTTCACCGGCTAGAGTGAGCGCATTATCCAGCAGGGCGCGTTGATAAGCGACAAAGTCGTGTTGCATCGCTTCCTGGAACCCTACTGCTTTGGCAGCAATAACATGCATCAGGGGGCCACCCTGCATCTCAGGGAAGACAGCCGCATCTATCGCCGAAGCCAGCCCACCCCGGCACAAAATAAACCCTCCTCGCGGACCACGCAGGGTCTTATGCGTGGTTGAGGTTATCACATCAGCGTAGGGCACCGGGCTCGGATGCAAACCCACCGCCACCATACCGGCGATATGGGCCATATCAACCATCAGCCTGGCCCCCACCTGGTCAGCAATGTAGCGGAGACGCTCGAAATCAATAATGCGGGGGTAAGCACTGGCCCCGGCCAGAATCAACCCGGGGTGGTGCTTTAAGGCAAGCCTCCCCAGCTCTTGATAATCAATCCTCTCCGTTTCCCGATTGACCCCGTAGGGTATGAACCGGTACAGCTTGCCGGAGAAACTCGTTTTATGGCCATGGGTAAGGTGCCCACCATGAGTCAGACTCATACCCATCACAGCATCACCATAGTCAAGCAGGGCGTAGTAGGCTGCCATATTCGCCTGAGCCCCGCTGTGCGGCTGGACATTGGCATGGTCAGCATGAAAGAGCTCTTTAGCCCGCTCAATAGCTAGGTTCTCCACGATATCCATATTCCCACAGCCGCCGTAATAGCGGTTATGGTGATAGCCCTCAGCGTATTTATCGGTTAGCAATGAGCCCTGGGCCTCAAGCACGGCCCGACTGGCATAGTTCTCGGAGGCGATAAGGTTGATTGTCTCCCTCTGCCGCTTTGCCTCCATACCAATAACACAGCTAACTTCCGGGTCAGTTCGACCTAGAAAATTCATCTTCCCTCCCTGTTTCAATTCTACAGGCGCCCTCCTACACTATATTCTAACGGTTAATCGGCAAAAGGTAAACTGGCCAGGATAGCAGGTATAATTGACTTGCCATATTGCCCGTGCTATCATCATAACCAAAAAGGTTACAGGAAAAATCCCCTGCTTGTTAGATTAAAAGGAATAGCATGTCAGCACTAAGTGAGCTCTGTCAAGAAATCCGTACCTGCCAGAGGTGCCAGGTATTAGCGAAAAACCGAACCAAAGTAGTCCCTGGCAGTGGTATGGAGCACGCTGATATTATGTTTATCGGCGAGGCACCAGGCTGGCATGAAGACCAGCAAGGGCTCCCCTTTGTCGGACCGGCCGGACTATTTCTTAATGAGCTAATTTCCTCTATCGGCTTGCATCGTGACCAGGTCTATATCACCAACGTAGTCAAGTGCCGCCCCCCGGAAAACCGTGACCCGCTGCCCGTTGAAATACAGACCTGCCGCAACTGGCTGGACGGCCAGATTGAGTTAATTCGCCCCAGGATGATTGTAACCCTGGGGCGTTATTCGATGGCGATGTTCTTCCCCGGTAAGAGCATTGGTAAGATTCACGGCACCGCTCTCAAGCAAGACAATATCATCTACTACGCAATGTATCACCCCGCGGCCGCCCTTCACCAGCAGAGCCTGCGTCAGACGATACAGGCCGACATGCTCAAGATACCGTCATTCCTGGCCCAGGCAGAGACTGTCAGCGAAGCAAGCAAGCAGCCGGAACAGCTAAGCATGTTTGAGGTCCACAACCTTGAGTAAGCCAAGACTAAAGATAATCCCCCTCGGTGGACTGAGTGAAATCGGCAAGAATATGATGATGATAGAACATGGTAATGACATCATCGTCATTGACGTCGGCTTTATGTTCCCCGAAGAGGAAATGTTAGGCATTGACCTGGTAATCCCTGATATAAGCTACCTGCTGGAGAAAAAGGACAAGGTAAGAGGTATAATTATCACCCATGGTCATGACGACCATACCGGTGCCCTACCCTATATCCTTCCCCAGCTGAACGTGCCCGTTTATGCCACCAAGCTTACCCAAGGTCTTATCTCTGTCAAGCTCAAAGAGCACAAAGCACTGGACGGAGCTAAGCTAGAGACTATCGCCACGGGAGAGAGTTTTAGCCTGGGGAAATTCAGGATAGAATTCTTCCCAGTTTGCCACAGCATACCCGATGCGGTAGGCCTAATCATAAATACCCCGATCGGGACCATAGTACATAGCGGGGATTTTAAGATTGACTACACCCCGGTCAGCGGTAAGCCAACCGACCTCTCCCGGCTGGCCCAACTGGGAGCACAGGGAGTCCTCCTCCTTCTCGCCGATTCTACCTATGCTGAACTACCCGGCTACACTCCATCAGAAAGGGTAGTCGGTGAAACCCTGGACCATGTTATGGCCAACGCACCGGGAAGAGTAGTCATAACCACCTTTTCTTCACTGGTCTCCCGTATCCAGCAGGTTATTGATGCCGCAGCCAAGCACCAGCGCCGTGTCTTCGTTGTCGGACGCAGTATGAGCAATACCTCACAGATGGCACTGAAGCTAGGCTATCTCAGCGACACTGAGGGAGTGCTGGCCCGGATAGATGAACTTAAGGGTATGCCCCGTAATAAAATTGTCTTTGTCACCACCGGAAGCCAGGGGGAACCTACTTCAGCCCTGGTCCGTATGGCTAACCGCGCCCATCGCCAGGTCCATATCCTCCGTGGTGATACGGTAGTTATCTCGGCGACACCCATCCCCGGCAATGAGTCGTTAATCAACAGAACCGTAGATAATCTCTTCAAGCAAGGCGCCCAGGTAATCTACAGTAAGTTAGAGCAGGTCCATGTTCATGGACATGCCAGTCAAGAAGAGCTGAAGCTGCTCCTAAATCTGGTCAAACCGAGGTTCTTTATGCCCATCCATGGCGAATACCGCCACTTGAGCCTTCACTCTAAACTAGCCCAATCAATAGGTATACCCAAGGAGAACATCTTTGTCCTGGAGGATGGAGATATCCTCGAGCTTAGCCCCCTCTCAGGCAAAAAAACAGGCAAGGTTACTTCGGGTAATGTCTATGTCGACGGTCTAAGTGTCGGTGACATCGGCAGTGTCGTCCTGCGCAACAGAAGAATGCTATCCAGAGATGGCATAGTAGTAGTGATTATTGCTGTTAACAAGCAGACCGGGAAACTGGTAGGTCGCCCTGACATCGTATCGCGTGGTTTTGTCGACACTAGGGAGTCCAATGATATGCTGGAAGAAAGTCGTGACCTGGTAGCCCAAACCCTGGCCCACAGTGGCAAACAACCGGCCGAGTGGAGCCTGGTCAACGACAAGGTTAGAGACGTACTCAACAGATTTTACTATGAGCAAACCAAGCGCCGACCAATGATACTTCCCTTTATGGTAAAGGTCTAGCGCAAAAGCACTCTTCCCACCAAGAGACTATATGGCAAAGAGAAAGCCAAACACCTTAGGTAAACCGAGAAGAAAAGCCAGGGGAAGGCAGCCGGTAAAGGGGCACTCCTACTTTCCCACCTGGCGTGTGGCCTGGCGAGTCATCCTGATAGCCACAATCGTAGGGATACTATACTGGCAGTGGTCCAACCTGACAGCGTGGGCGATTGATATCAGAGATAGTACCTGGAACCTCTTTGGCTGGGGACTGCCCCTCCTCATCATAGCCCTGATAATCCTGGGGGTAGCACTATGGTTGCGGAGAAGCTCCCCCCCCCTTGTTCGGTTTCGTCAGTGGCTGGGCGGTATTGCCTTCACTATGGCCATCTGGGGATTACTTGCCTTTTCCGCATTGGGCGGTAGTATTGGTCAACACCTTATCGGCTACCCCTCGAACTTAATAGGTATTCCCCGTGTCGTCGGTCTGGTCATTGCCGGCATTGTTTTGATAGCTCCGGGAGCCTTTGCAGGTGCATTCAGAAGAGCCGCCTCATGGTCTCATAGGCAGCTCCAGAGGCAACCGGAGCCGCCGCCAGCGGTTCAACCGGGGCTAACGCCGCCACCAATAACGACAACCCCACCACAGGTAATAACGGAGGGCCAACCCGCGACCAGCCCGCCTGCTCCCACCCCAGCGGCTCCGTATCCAGTTCAGACCCCGACCCCTGCCCAAACCCAGCAGGAACTACGACAGGTAGCCCAGGAAGTGTGGAGGAAGTATGGTGAATCACCATCATTAACTACCGACAACGGCTGGCGGCTGCCGCCCATTGATATCCTGGACCGGGCTCCGGAAATCGAATTCGGTCAGGCCGATAATACCCAGAGGGCCGTACTTATTGAAGAGGCCCTTGCCAGCTACGGAGTGGAGGCTAAGGTAGTCCAGATAAACGCCGGGCCAACGGTTACCCAATTCGGTCTGGAACCGGGGTGGGATAGAAAAATGAAGGAGATAAGGGAACGAGATAAAGACGGCAATGTCACCGTCAGGCTGGAGGAGGTATCCAGGACCAGGGTCAAGGTTGATAGAATCACAGCACTGGCTAATGACCTGACTCTGGCACTGGCAGCACCCAGTATCAGGATTGAAGCGCCGGTACCGGGCAAGCCAGTGGTCGGTATTGAAGTACCCAATACCACGCTGGGTATGGTCAATCTGCGAGGGGTAATCGAGACCAGCGGCTTTCAGAAGCTTATCGCCAAGTCCAGGCTCGCCCTAGCACTGGGTAAAGGTGCCGGCGGCGAAGCGGTGGTCACCGACCTGACAAAAATGCCGCACCTGCTCATTGCCGGGGCTACCGGAAGCGGTAAGACCGTCTGCCTGAATTCTACCATTTGCTGTTTGTTACTCCATAACTCACCGGATAATGTCCGCTTCATTATGATTGACCCCAAACGGGTGGAGTTGACCCCGTTTAACAGCATACCCCACCTGGCAGTCCCGGTTATCACTGACACCAATAAAGCCGTAAGCACACTGCGCTGGCTCAATCAGGAGATGGACAAGCGCTACCAAAAACTGGCAGCCGCCGGCGCCCGTAATGTCGAGGGCTATAATAAAAACAAAGAGGGAGAGGGAAAGCTCCCCTACATCATACTGGTGATAGATGAGCTGGCCGACCTGATGATGGCCGGCTTTGATGAGGTCGAGCACATCCTCTGCCGACTGGCCCAGCTTGCTCGAGCTACCGGCATCCACCTTGTCGTGGCTACCCAGCGCCCATCGGTGGACGTGGTCACCGGCCTGATTAAGGCTAACTTCCCCACCCGTATCAGTTTTGCCGTAACCTCACAGGTGGACTCACGAACTATCCTCGATATCACCG
>DAOWDD010000129.1 GCA_030639215.1 Dehalococcoidia bacterium | reverse complement strand
GGCCCGGGCCAGTTCTCCCACCTCGCCTTTGTCTTTAACACTTACCCGTTGAGAAAGGTCGCCATCCCCCAACTGCCGGGCGGCTAGAGTAAGCGTCTTAATGGGCTCCGATATTCGCCGCGATAGGAAAAAGGCAATCGCCAAGGCAATACCGCCGGCAATCAGACATCCCCAGAGGATATATTGCATTATCGGTCCCGAGAGACGCATCAGAGAGATGGGGTCCGCCGGCGAGCGGGGGCTAATGTATAATATGCCCAGAGTATCTTTTGTCCACGGCGAAGATATAGCGCTGCCCGGTGAATCAGGCTGGTACTGCTCCCCCAGGAGCCCCCCTTCCGAATCGGCGACCACCGTTCCATTGACATCGGTCAGTATAATCCGCCGGCCGTAGAGGCTGCCCACCTGTTCCACAAAGGGCTGAATGCCTTCCCACCCTCCCCGCTGATGGCAATAGCGAGACAGCTCAAATACCATCCTACCGGTAAGTACCTGCTCCCTATGTTCCTCAAAACGGCGGATTTCAATTAAAGCCCTCTGGTGGAAGAAGATGGATATTGAGCCAATGGTCACCAGTATCACCGAGATGAAGGCTACTATGAGGCGAAATCTCAGGCTGTGTATCACTTCTCACCTATAGTAAGTTTGTAGCCGGCCCCGTAGACCGTCTTTATATTTATCGAGTGATTGTCTTCTACGTTAAGCTTGCGGCGCAGGTTGAGGATATGAACGTCGATGGTGCGGTCAAAACCCTCAAAATCATAGCCCAGGGCCTTCTCGATAAGCTGCCCCCGGCTGAAAACCCGGTCCGGCTCCTTGATAAGAATCTCCAGGAGCTTGAATTCAACCGGAGTAAGATTGAGCGGGCTACCGGCAAGGGACGCCTCGTGTTTATGAAAGTTGATGGTAAGTTCGCCCTGCTTAATCTCGGCGGGACCACGCTCTCCCGGGAGACGCCTGAGCACTGCCCGTACCCTAGCTGCCAGCTCCCTGGGACTGAAGGGCTTGGTCACATAGTCATCCGCCCCCAGATCCAGGCCGGTTAGCTTATCCCGGTCGGTTGTCCGGGCAGTAAGCATGATAATCGGTACATCGGATTCATTTCTCAAGGTACGGCAGACCTGGAGGCCATCAATGCCGGGCAGCATCAGGTCCAGAACGATGAGGTCAGGGCGGCTCTCCCGGGCCAGGCGCAGGGCCTCTATACCATCATAAGCGGTAAAGACCCGGTAACCGTCCCGCTTAAGATAAAGCCTGACCAGCTCCACCGTTTTGGCATCATCATCAACGACCAGAACCCTTTTCCCTGTCATCTCCCAACCCTGTTAGTGATTCATCACGTTTATCACCTCACCTATCTTATAACACAAATGTTAGGAAATTGTTAAGGTCAGGGACTGTCGTCCATCTCATGAAAAAAGGGAGAGGGGAATATTCCCCTCTCCCGCTCACATAGCACAACCCCGGCAAGGCTCCTCTAGCGAAAGCTCTGGGGTTATGGTATGGGGTTAGCTCCCCACTGGCCACCGGGACAGCCGGGAGACCCAGGTCCACCCGGACCACGGGGGACGAAGGCAGACCCAAGGTGACCGCCGGGACCACCAAGGCGAGCACAAAGGCCGGCTAGCTCTATCTCAGGCCTAGCCTGCCACCACTCCCTGAACTGGTCAGCTTCTTCCTGGGTCAGCCTACCCTGCTCTACCAGTTCCTGAAGACGGTTACTCTGGGCCTCATCCCGCATCTCGCTTCGGACCTCGGCAAAGGCCGTCTCAAGCTCCGACTGTTCAATACCCAGCTTTTCCGCGAGTCGCTCGATTAGCGCCCCTCCCGGCGGCAGACCAACCTCATCTCCTTCCTGGGCAAAGGCTGCCCCGGCCAGACTCCCGGCCAGCACCCCGGCAACCACTAACGGGATGATAAACTTTTTTCTCTTCCACATTTCCTTTTTACCTCCTTTCTTTATTTGCGTCGGCTGCATTTCGCCTCACTTACTTTCTGCTGATATCAGCATAATTAATTATAGTAGCTGAATATTAATTTCCTGTTAAGAACTGAGCGAAATTAAGGAGGGGTAGATAAAGAATCCCTTGACTACCTGCTGCTAGGCGGGTAGACTGACTGGGGTTGGTTAATGATGAAGACTATCGGTCTTACCGGCGGTATCTGTAGCGGCAAGAGCACGGTAGCCCGGTTTCTAGAGGACCTGGGTGCGGTTATTATAGATGCCGATAAGATAGGGCATGAAGCCCTCAAACCCGATACCGAGGTATGGCACAAGGTGGTGGATGCCTTTGGCAGGCAGGTTCTCACCTCCGGCGGCAGCATCGACCGCAGGAGACTGGGGGAGATAGTATTTGGCAGCCCCGAATCACTGTTAAAGCTGAATCAGATAACACATCCCCGGATTTATCAAGTGGCAAAGACCCGGCTCGAAGACTGCCGGAAGAGGGGAGCGAGCGTGGCAGTGCTGGAAGCCCCTCTCTTACTAAAAGCG
>DAOWDD010000172.1 GCA_030639215.1 Dehalococcoidia bacterium | reverse complement strand
TTAACCGTCTCTTTTTTGACCGTGACATAAGGGAGAAAGACGCCTGGGTATCCCGGGTACACGAGCGAGAGGAGAAGCAGGAAAAGTTGGTTGGTAACAAGAAGTGAAATGCGCCGTTCACCCCAGCGTTGAGACCAACCTAAGGTGTGGTAAGTGCGGTAAGCCGATATGCCCTCGCTGCCTGGTGCAGACGCCGGTGGGCGCCCGGTGCCAGGACTGCGCCAGGCTACAGAGGCTGCCCACCTTTAGTATGACAAACCGGTATTACCTGAGGGCTATCGCCGCCGCCACCGGTATGGCTTTTGCCTGTGGGGCGGCCTGGTGGGCGATTGGGCACCTCGCCTACTTTAATTTCCTGCTGGCGGCTGGTTTCGGCTACGGTATCGGGGAGGTGGTTGGCCGTTCCGTTAACCGTAAGCGCGGCCGGTGGCTGGCCTTTATTGCCGGTACCAGCGTGGTGGCAGGCTATCTGATTAGCGTCTTTCCTCCCTGGGGGCTCGGTTTCTGGTGGTTCAGCATTCCGGGCCTGGTCATCGACCTTCTGGCGGTGGCGCTCGGTGTCTGGATTGCTGTGAGCCGGGTAAAGTAGGGGGTTTTGCCTGCTGCCGGGCTCGGGCTAATCTCTGATTCTCGCTCTCAGCCGCTCGATTACCTTTGTCATTGTTTTCCCGGCGCTGGCCTTAATCAGGACGGCAGCCCTATCGTCCAAAGGGGTGGGGCTGAGGTTAATGATGACCAGCTTTGCCCCTGAGTTAAGCGCCTCCAGCGGGATTTCGGCGGCGGGGTAGACAATCAGGGTTGAGCCGATTACGAGAAACAGGTCGGCACGGGACGCGCGGCGACCTGCTTCCCGAAACACCTCCTCGGGCAGTGCCTCACCGAAGAAAACGATATCCGGTTTCAGGATACCGCCGCAGGACTCACAGTCGGGTACTTCCTCGCCCCTATCCAGCTTGCCCATAATCTGTTCAAAGTGGTAGCGCCGGCCGCAGCCCAAGCACACCGTCGAGAGGACGTTGCCGTGGAGCTCAAATACCTTCTCATCGGGCACCCCCGCCCTCTGGTGGAGGTTGTCTATATTCTGGGTAATCACCGCATCCAGCTTACCCATCCGCTCAAGATCCCTGATGGCATAGTGGGCCGGGTTGGGCTTAATCTCGCTGGATAAGCCCCTTTCCCGAAAGAGCTGCCACCAGATTCTCCTCGTTTCCAGACGGCGAACGAACTTCTGGTAGGTAAAGTCGTCCGGGTCAAACCTCTCCCAGATGCCGCCCGGGCTGCGAAAGTCGGGGATGCCCGACTCGGTGCTGATGCCGGCTCCGGTGAAGACGGTCACCTTCTTCGCACCGGCAATCAGCTCGGCGGCCCTATCCGCCAGGGTATCCAGGCTCTCCTTCTCCATAGTGCCGGCTTCCCCCCGTTTCCTCTGTGTTTATCCGTAATATAGCAGGGCAGGCCGCCGGAAGCAAGAGGGGCTGCTCAGCGTAAACCCAAGCATAAAGGGGGTACGCGAGCTGTGCATACCCCCCTTCTGGCCAACCGCCAAACCGGGACACTCTACTTATTGGCTAATATCGTATTTAGGTCCTCATCCGGCGTAGTTATCGGCTGCAAGTTGAACTTGTCCTGGAGCACTTTCAGTACATTCGGCGAAACAAATGCC
>DAOWDD010000122.1 GCA_030639215.1 Dehalococcoidia bacterium | reverse complement strand
TACCACGCTCTATCTCAGCACAGGCGGTTTCATCACTCATCGCCCTGCGGTAGGGACGCTCAGAGGTCATCGCATCATAGGAATCAGCTACTGCTAAGACGCTGGCGCCCTGACCCCGTGAGGGAACCCCGCTCTCAGCCTCGTCGTGAACCATCTCAGTGTAACCTTCAGCCACCGCCAGAATGCTGGCAGACAGCGGCATTTTCGCTACGGACAGCCCGTCGGGATAACCGGCGCCATCATAGCGCTCATGGTGATGGCGCACCATAAGGAGAATCTCCCTATCCTCCACAATGGGGGCCAGGATATGCTCTCCCAGTTCACAGTGGCTTTTTATATGCTGGAACTCCTCATCGGTGAGCCGGCCCGGTTTATTCAGTACCGACTCTTTCACCCCTATCTTACCGATATCGTGGACCTGTCCCGCCAGCCTTATCTTCTCAACCCCCTCCTGCGGCAAGCCTAACTCCGTGGCGATAGCTGCCGACGTTGCGGCGACCCGCTCGGAATGGCCGCTGGTGTAGCTATCCTTGGCCTCCAGGGCATAGGCGAGGGCGGTCATTGAATTCAAGAATGACTGGCGGATTTTCTCCGCCTGCTCGCTAACCCGCTCCTCCAGGTGCTGCTGGTAGTCCCGGTTCTCCAGCTCCAGCCTTCTCTTCTCCAGAGCTCGTTCCACACTCAAGGCAACTTCACCAAGGTTAAACGGCTTGGTGACATAGTCATAGGCACCCTGCTTCATACAATGTACAGCGGTAGAGGTATCGGTGATAGCGGTAGCCATAACCACTACCGTATCGGGGTAAGCGGCCCTTATTTCGGGCAGCAACTGAATCCCTGATTTACCCGGCATCTTAATATCGAGGAGCACCAGTCCAACCTCGCCAGTTTGCAGTTCATCCAGAGCCTGGGCCGCGCCGCCGGCTTCCCGACACCGGTAGCCCTCACTCAATAGCTTGCGCTTGATGAGCTTCCGAATCAACTCCTCATCATCAACTATCAGTATCGTTTCCTTCTCGGTCATCTCTTCCTCCACTTCAATACCTCTCTAGCTCAGCACTCCTGCTTCTCCACCGGGATAGCCTCTTCACCGGTAGAGCGGAGGGGCAGTTCGATAACGAAGGTAGTACCCTGACCCGGTGCGCTCTCGGCATATATCCGGCCGCCGTGCCCGGTTACTATGCCGTGGCAGATACTTAAGCCCAGGCCGGTCCCCTTACCGACCCCCTTGGTGGTAAAGAAGGGGTCGAACAGGTGTCCCAGGTCTTCCCTGGCAATACCGGGGCCGTCATCAGTAAAGGTGACCCTGATGATATCCCCGGTCTTTTTCGTAGCGATACTGAGGGTGCCTCCCTGGTGTGCCTCAGCCATAAAGTATTCGGCATTGACGATAATATTGAGGAAGACCTGCTGAAGCTGGAAATAATCAGCGACAACCTCGGGTACGTCGGCAAAGCTGAGATTGACCTCGATGTTATTTACTTTCTGCTGGTAGGCACGGAGTTCGAGTACCTTTTCGATAATGGTATTGATATTCACCATCTGCTTCACTTCATCGTGCCGCCGCGAGAAGGTGAGGAGATTCTTCACTATTCCGGAAGCCCGTTCCGCCTCCCGAGATATAATCTCGACATTTCCCCTTAAGTTATCCGGGATATCTTCCTCTAGAAGTAGCTGGGCGAAGCCGATGACAGAGGTCAAGGGGTTATTTACCTCATGGGCGATACCAGCGGACAGCTCACCAATAGAAGCCAGCCGGTCGGCAATGAGAAGCTGCTCTTCCATATGCTTGCGTTCGGTGATATCGCGGGTGATATGGATAGACGCTACAACCTCACCTTTCTCATTGAATATAGGTGACGTAGACATTTCAAGGTAAACCCCCAGGTGAGGCTCAAAGAATTCCACTGTATTCGGTTCCCTGGTCTCCAGTGTTTTTCTATGAGGGCAATCCGGTATAGGCTCACTTCTCCCGTGGACGAGTTCATAACAGGTTTTGCCAACAAGCTCGCGCGGGTGCTTCTTAAAGGTATCAGCATAAGCCTTATTCAACCTGACAATCCTGAAATGCCTATCCTGAAGGGAAACCAGATCTGCAATGGAGTCAAAGGTTGTCCGCCACTCCTCGGCTGCATGCCTTAGTCTTTCCTCCGCCCGCCTGCGCCTGGCGATCTCCAGCTCCAGCCGCTCGTTGGTTTTTTTCAGATCATCAGCAATGGACTGCTGAAGATTCCGCGCCTCTACCAGGGAACTGACCAACCTGGTAGAAATAATACCAATAATAACGATAACCGCCGTCTCAACAATGGCATCCGTCCTCCAGAGGCTTGTCATAGCCTTCGGCACCATAATCGCTCCGACGATTATGGTGCAGGCTACCCCTCCCTTAAGCCCCAACTTCCAGGCGGCGACAAAGACAGGAATAAGAAACAGGGCACGCTGGAAGGCCTGCCGTGTTATCCCCAGGTACCCCTGGGGTGCCAACCAGTCGAGGTCAGTTATATCAGCCGCATAGTAGTAGATGGTAAACAAGGCAACAAGAGCAACGACCGTCCAGAGAAAGCTGTTTTTGAGTACTTGCCAGGCAAGGGCTATTGATTCTTTACCGATTACCATAGTTTACCGTCCGACTAACTGATACTACCAGCTTGGCCGGTATCCCTGAATCCAGCTCATTATTACCAGCACAGGGCTCAAAACTGCTTAACAAACTAACCCCCGGTATGACTTACCTGATTAACCAGTGCC
>DAOWDD010000112.1 GCA_030639215.1 Dehalococcoidia bacterium | reverse complement strand
TACTGGGCAAAGGTGATATGCTCTATATGCCTACCGAAGCAGCTAAGCCCAAACGGCTGCAGGGGTGCTATGTCTCCGATGCCGAAACAGAGAGGCTGGTCTATTTCTGGGGAAGCCAGCAGAAAGCAGAGGCCCCCTCGCTGCAGATCACCGAGCTTACCGTGCCATCAACCGCTGCCGGCAGGGGCGACTTTCCCCAAGATGTTCTGCTGGATACCGCAAGAGAACTACTGGAGGAACATAAACACATCTCGACCTCTTTCCTGCAGCGGAAGCTGCGCATCGGCTACCCCCGGGCATCCCGCATTATGGAGCAGCTTGAAGATGAGGATACTGGGTCAGAAGGGTAAGCCTAATAACATCAAGGGCAAAACAGACCAGCCCTTTTTAACCTTCTTTCCTCCCTCTTAACCGCTTGAGGATAGCGTCCCGGTATATCCTAACCAGGCTCCGCCCGTGCTGGAGCATCTGCTCCCGCTTTTTCTTCAAGCGTTTCTCGCGGCGCTCCTGCCTCGTCTCTCCATCCATAAGGCCCGCCATCTCTCAAGCCCTACTCCTTCCGCAGGTCAATGATACGGTCACGCAGCAGGGCTGCTTTTTCGAACTCCAGATTCCTGGCGGCCGCCCTCATTTGTGCTTCCAGTTCTTTAATCAGACGGGCGATATCTTCTTTAGCAACGGGAGCAGCCAGATACGGAGCGCGGGTTTCCGCTACCCTCCGCACCCGCTCCGTAATATCCCTGATGGCCTTCCTTATCCCCTGTGGGGTAATATTATGCTCCCGGTTATAGGCCTCCTGAATCCGGCGGCGGCGCTGCGTCTCCTCGATTGCCCTCGCCATAGAGCCGGTGGTAACATCAGCATACATTATCGCATGCCCGTCGATATGACGGGAGGCACGACCCATTGTCTGGATTAACGACCCCTCTGAGCGCAGATAGCCTTCCTTATCGGCGTCCAGAATAGCCACCAGGCTTACCTCGGGCAGGTCAAGGCCCTCCCGGAGCAGGTTGATACCGACTACCACATCATAGACCCCGAGGCGAAGGTCACGCAGTATATTAACCCTCTCCAGCGTATCAATCTCTGAATGAAGATAGTGGGTCCTAATTCCCGTCTCCACAAGATACTCTGCCAGTTCTTCCGCCATTCGCTTGGTCAGGGTAGTTACCAGGCAGCGCTCGCCTCTATCAACCCGGCCCTTAATCTGGTCGAGGAGGTCATCAATCTGTCCCCGGGTCGACTTGACCTCAACTGTGGGCTCAAGAAGACCGGTCGGCCTGATTATCTGCTCCACTACCTGCCGGCTGTGCTGGTACTCATAATCCGAAGGCGTCGCCGAGGTATAGATAACCTGGTTAATGCGCTCACTAAACTCGGTGAAATTAAGCGGGCGGTTGTCCAGGGCAGAGGGCAGACGGAAACCATACTCGACCAGCGTTTCCTTACGAGAGCGGTCGCCACGATACATACCCCGAATTTGAGGCAGTGTCATATGGGATTCGTCAATAAACATCAGGAAGTCATCGGGAAAATAGTCCAGCAGTGTCCAGGGAGGACTCCCCGGAGGGCGTCTGGATAGGTGACGGGAGTAGTTCTCCGCTCCGGTACAATAGCCAGCTTCCCTGAGCATCTCCAAATCATAGTTGGTCCGTGCCTCCAGCCGGGCGGATTCCAGTGCCTTTCCCTGACGCCCTAACTCATCCAGCCTTTCCGCCAGTTCCTGCTGGATATCCTCGATGGCCCGCATCAGCTTGTCATGTGAGGTAACAAAGTGCTTGGCGGGATAGATATCCACGGAATCTAACTCTGCCAGTATCTCCCCGGTCAGCGGCTCTATCTCAACAATACGTTCCACATCATCGCCAAAGAACTCAATCCGCAGCGCCAGTTCCTCATAAGCCGGCTGAATCTCCAGGGTATCGCCGCGGATACGGAACCTGCCCCGGGTGAAATTAATATCATTACGTTCATACTGCATATCCACCAGCTGCCGGAGAAGTCTTTCCCTCCGGTAACTACCACCCCGCCCCAGGCTGCAGACAAAGCTGCGATATTCTGCAGGCTCACCCAGGCCATAGATACAGGACACCGAAGCCACGATAATCACATCGCGGCGCTCGAAGAGGGCACGAGTCGCCGCATGGCGCAGTTTGTCAATCTCCTCGTTTACATCAGCGTCCTTCTCGATATAGGTATCGGTATGGGGGAGATAAGCCTCCGGCTGGTAATAGTCATAATAGCTGACAAAGTATTCCACCGCACTATCAGGAAAGAACTCCTTGAACTCGGTGCAGAGTTGAGCCGCCAGTGTCTTGTTGTGACTGATAACCAGGGCCGGCCTGCTTACCCGCTGAATAACGTTAGCCATGGTGAAGGTCTTCCCGCTGCCGGTAACCCCCATCAGCGTCTGGTGCTTAAGACCCTCATTCAGCCCTGCCACCAGCTTGTCTATAGCCTGTGGCTGGTCACCCATAGGTCCGAAATCGGAGGCTATTTCAAACTGAGACATACTCAGCCCTCCCCCAGAATACTCCTGGAATAGTATATCTCTTTGTTATGCCAGCTTCAATCAGGGACAAACCATCCAGCTACACTATTTGTTTTTGCTTCAAGCGGCAGGGTATAATTTGCCAGCTATCACACATTCTTTTGTAATTAGGGCAAACATTGCGGCAAGACATTATTCACCGTATGGTACGGATTGTAGCTTACGTACTCTTCAGGGTGATATTCTCTCTGTTTACACACCAGCATGTTCAGGGGAAGGAGAATGTCCCCGAGCACGGTCCAGTAGTAGTTGTTGCCAATCACCTCAGCTACGCTGACCAGTACCTGTTAATTACCGCCATCAAACGCGAGATGATATTTATGGCCAAGGAGGACCTGTTTCGTAACAGGGTGATGAGATTCTTGATCGAGGCATTTGGCGCTATCCCGGTGAGACGAGGAGCCATGAATTGGGGGGCGCTGAAACAGGTTCACCAGGTCCTGGACGACGGACTGGCCATGTTTATGTTTCCTGAGGGGAGTCGCAGCAAAAATGCACAACTG
>DAOWDD010000082.1 GCA_030639215.1 Dehalococcoidia bacterium | reverse complement strand
GTCAGGGGGATAACAAAAAAGAGACGGGAGAGCAGGAAACGGATATAATCGGGGTTTGTCCTGGTATCAATCCTGAAGCTTTTCGACAGCATTGCCAGGAAAGGCAGTCTGGGTCTGCCGGCTCCAGGTGGCTCCTTGACCTTCAGTATGGTAAAGACCATGGTGCCCAGGAAGACGGCGGCCAGTATGCCCAGGCTCAACCATAGCCACTGGCTTCCCTGTCCGAGAGAGTAGTTGCCCATTAGCTGGCCTACCAACCAGACGAAGGTAATCCCACCCAGTATGTCGACCAGGTTTTTTACTCCCGAAGCCAGCCCTCTTTTCCCTGCCGGCACCAGGTCGGGAATAAAGGCTTGATAAGGGCCCAGCGCGGTATTAGCGCTGGCCTGCAGCAGGTAGTAGATGGCAAAAAGGATAGCTAAACTACCGGCAAGGCCTATTCCGGGGAGGAACGACAGCGTCAGTATACCGCCGATAAGGACGAAAGGCCGCCGCCGCCCCCACCTGGACCCGGAGCGGTCACTGGCCAGCCCGGCTACCGGCTGGACGGCTATAGCCAGGAGCAGGCCGGTAAAGGTAAGCAGCCCGAGGTAGGTCGCCTTCTGTGTTTCGGGGACGAAGTCCATTATCCTGAGCGGCAGGATGATGCTGTGCAGGCTGCTCCAGAGAGCCGTCATGGCGAAGCCGAAGATAGTAATCTTGGCATAGTCAACCTGGCGAAACTCCCTGGTGCTAACAGCGGGGTCGATATTGCTCTCTTGCCTTCCCACACCATAGATTAAAGCACAGTAGAGACAAAACCACTAGCTGTATCAGTTCCTTGATTAAATTCAACCGGTGAGTGCCAGTTTTCGGTATGCCGCAAGGAGTCTCCTGCTGAGAGCCCCCGGTCTCCCCGAGGCAATGGGCTTTCCTTCTATCTCGGTAAGGGGCATCACCTCAATAAGCGAGTTGGTCAGGAAGGCTTCCTGGGCCTGGAAAAGCTCACTCGGCCTGATGTTCTCTTCAAGCGCCTTGATACCCAGCTTAAGGGCCAGCTCCAGAATCACTCCCCGGGTAATTCCGGGAAGAATGCCACTCTCTTCCCCTGGCGTTCTCAGTATACCGTCGCTTACCAGAAAGATGTTGCTCATACTGGCCTCGGCAAGAAGCCCCTTGTCATTGAGGCAGACGGCTTCGTCAACCCCCGTTTCTCTAGCCTGCTGCCTGGCGAGGAGGCTTTCCAGGTAATTGGCTGATTTTAGCCTGGAGAGGGGCGACTGGCTGTTGCGGCGGATGGACGAGATAACCGCCCGGAAACCCCTCTGGTAGACCTCTTCGAGGTAGGGCTGATAGCGTTCCGCCAGTACCAGCACTGTGGGTTTCTGGCATGTCCCGGGGCCAGGGGGCATCTCTCCTTCGCCGGCGGAGATAGTGATGCGGATGCGGGCGTCGCTAAGCCGGTTAGCCTCGATGGTGTCCCTTACCGCATCTTTCAGCTCCGGCACTCTAACTGGCAGCCCCAGTAATTCGGCGGAACGCACCAGGCGGCTTAAGTGGCTCTCCAGACGAAATACCTGGCCCTCATAGGCGCGCATGGTCTCAAAGAGGCCAAAGCCGTAGAGAAAACCGTAGTCCAGAGCGGATACCTTAGCCTGGCTGCGGGGTATCAGGGAACCATTCAGGTAGACGATCTCATTCACCAACCTGCTCCATAGCCCAGCCCGGCTTTTCATAGCCGAGGAAATTCTTCAGTATATCGTGGCCGACATCGGTCATTATTGACTCCGGGTGGAACTGTACCCCCTCGACGACATATTCTTTGTGCCGGACGCCCATCACTATTCCGTCACCGGTCATTGCGGTCAGTTCTAACGCCGCAGGGAGGGTAGCCTCTTTTATTACCAGGGAATGGTAACGGCCTGCCTCGAAGGGCCTGGGCAGGCCCTGGTATATCGTCCTGCCGTCATGATAGACGAGGGAACTCTTGCCATGGGTGGGAACAGGGGCATGGACAACCTGACCACCATAGACATACCCAACGCACTGGTGGCCCAGACAGACGCCGAGGATGGGGATACTACCGGCGAAGTGGCGGATAACGTCGTTAGAGATGCCTGTCTCGAGCGGGGTACCGGGTCCCGGGGAGATGATAATGTGGGATGGACTCAGGCTCTCGATTTGCTCCAGGGTTACCTGGTCATTGCGGTAGACCAGCGGCTCCCATCCCAGTTCACCCAGGTATTGGGCGAGGTTATAAACAAATGAATCGTAGTTATCAATTACTATAATCATATCCGGCTTTAGTCACCTCAAGTTGCTGCTGTATTGAGGGCGTCAATCAGTGCCCTTGCCTTATCCAGCGTTTCCTGATACTCGGCCTCAGGGTCGGAATCATAGACAACAGCGCCACCCACCTGGAAGTAGGATTTACTCCCTTTGACCAGAAAGGTACGAATAACCATATTAAGGTCAAGGTCGCCGTTAAAGCTCAAATAGCCAATATTACCGGTATAGATGCTCCTTTTGGTCGGCTCCAGTTCGTCGATAATCTCCATTGAGCGTACCTTGGGGGCTCCCGTTATGGAACCACCGGGAAAGGCGGCTTTAAGCAGGTCGATGCCGTTCTTGTCCTCCCTGAGCCTGCCTTCTACGGTAGAGGTGAGGTGAAAGACGGTAGGGAATACCTCCAGTATCACCAGTTCGGTCACCTTGACGCTGCCGAAGCGGCATACGCGGCCCAGGTCGTTTCTCTCCAGGTCGACAATCATGATGTTCTCGGCTCGCTCTTTTGTGCCGTCGAGAAGCTCCCTGGCCAGCGCCTCGTCTTCCTCAGGGGTCTTTCCTCTCGGACGGGTGCCCTTGATAGGGCGCGTCTCTGCCCGGTCCCCTCTTAAGCGGAGAAATCTCTCCGGTGAGGCGCTTACCACGGCGACTTCATCAAAGCCGAGATAGCAGGCAAAGGGTGCCGGGTTTATCCGCCGTAACCGCCTGTATAGCTCATACGGGGTAATGGAAAGCTCTGCCTCGAAGCGCTGAGAGAGGTTAACCTCGAAGATATCACCGGCAATAATATGCTCTCGGGCTTTCTCGATAGCCTTGACGTATTCCTGATGAGTGAACCCGCCCTTGAGGGCCACCGGCTCGGTAGAGGAGAATATCGGTGTAGGCGGTGCCTCTTGTCCGGGACCCGGCATATTAGCCAGCTTGGCTTTCATTTCACTGAGGCGTTCGGCGGCCCTTTTTTTCCTTTCCCCCTCTCTTAGTTCAGGGAAACCGGTGGAGACGATATATGCCTTACCCTGAAGGTTATCAAACGCCAGGATCAGGTCATAGAAGCCGAAGTAGCATTCGGGCAGCTTGAGGTCATCGACAGCGGTCTCGGGTAGCCGCTCAATGAAATGGCAGAGGTCATAGCCGAAGTAGCCTACGGCGCCGCCGATGAATGGTACCGGTGAGGGGCAGGGCTCCAGCCGATAAACTTTCAGGAAGTGGTTGAGGGTGTCAAAGGGGCTGGCGCTCAGGCTGCTCTTTTCGGCCCCTCGACTGAGAGTAATCTCGGTACTGCGGCTGCTCAGTACCAGGAAAGGGGTTGAACTGATAAAAGAATAGCGCCCCAGTTTATGCGGATCCATCCCGCTGTCCAGAAAGAAACTGAACGCCTCGTTCCTGAAGAGTTCGAAGGCATCAAGCATTGATGATTTCAGGTCGATTTCTTCTATCAGTGGATAGCGAGAAGCTTTGTTCATGAACCCAAAATGTTGGACCCGGACTGTGCCGGCGGTTCCGGCTTGCCTCTGGTTGTCTGC
>DAOWDD010000170.1 GCA_030639215.1 Dehalococcoidia bacterium | reverse complement strand
CCGGGCTATAAGCCGGGTATGCTGGTACCGGGTCTAGTCTATGCCAGTGAGTCTATGCTCGACCACATCTGGCAGGAGCAGGCTTTCGAGCAGGTGGCCAATGTAGCCTTCTTGCCCGGCATCGTTGGTTACTCACTGGCGATGCCGGATATCCACTGGGGATATGGCTTCCCTATCGGTGGTGTCGCTGCCACCAGGGTCAGCGACGGGGTAATATCGCCCGGGGGTGTTGGCTTTGATATTAACTGCGGCGTCAGGCTTTTGCGGACCAATCTTACCGGAGAAGAGGTAAGACCCAGGATTGAACGGTTGGTAGCCGAGCTTTTTGCCAATGTGCCCTCGGGACTCGGCTCGGAAGGCAAGATACGGGTGAGTGAAAAAGAGCTGGACCAGGTATTGATAAAGGGCAGTCGGTGGGCGCTGGATAAGGGTTATGGGAATGCTCGGGATATTATCGTTACTGAAGAGTCGGGCTGTATGAAGGGAGCTAACCCGGATAAGGTAAGTCGTAAGGCTAAAAAGCGAGGCATCCCGCAACTGGGGACCCTGGGTTCAGGCAATCACTTTCTGGAGGTGGAAGTGGTGGATGAAGTCTATGACCGGGCGTCAGCCAGGACTATGGGTATAGCTGATGTGGGGCAGGTGCTGGTTATGATTCACACGGGTTCTCGGGGCTTTGGGCACGAGGTCTGCGGAGACTATGTCAGGCTGCTCGGCGAAGCGGTGAGAAGATATGGCATCAGCCTGCCTGACCGACAGCTTGCCTGTGCCCCGGTAAAATCAGCGGAGGGGCAGGACTACCTGGCGGCTATGTCGTGTGCCGCTAACTATGCCTGGACCAACCGTCAATGTATCACCCACTGGGTCAGGGAGTCCTTTGCCAGAGTTCTTCAGAAGAGTGAAAAAGAGATAGGGCTGGAGCAGATTTATGATGTCTGTCATAATATCGCCAAGCTCGAGGAACACACGGTTAGTGGCAGGAAAGAGGCCCTGTGTGTTCACCGTAAAGGGGCAACCAGGGCCTTTCCGGCGGGACACCCTGACACCCCCGATATCTACCGTGATATCGGGCAGCCGGTCCTCATCCCCGGCGATATGGGGCGCTGCTCCTACATTGCAGTGGGTACGGAAAGGGCTATGAAGGAGTCATTTGGCTCTACCTGCCATGGGGCGGGGCGGGTACAGAGCCGCTCTGCTGCTAGACGCAGCCTTAAAGGTAGTGAGGTGGCCAGGGAACTGGCGGCCCGGGGAATTACGGTTAAAGCGGGTAGTATGGCTTCACTGGCTGAAGAAGCCTCTTCGGCCTATAAGGATGTCAGTGAGGTGGTTGATATCACCGATAGAGCAGGTATCTCTCGTAAAGTAGCCAGGGTAGTCCCGATAGGTGTAATCAAAGGTTAGTAGATAAAGGAAGGATAGCTCATTAGTAACTTCTTCGCCGCCATCTATACACCAGCGGCGCGGCGATCACAGTAGCCACTGCGGCGATAATACCACGGATGAGCCACCAGTTGCGCTCTCCTGGCGGTGCCGGGGTGGCAACGATGGGCGCCTTGACGGTAAAGGAACCGGTTAGGTCGTTAACCTCTATCGAGTGGATGCCCGTCTCATCGTGGGAGGTGGCAAAGGTTACCGTTTCGCTGGTGCCGCCGACAAGGCTTACTTCCCTTGTTT
>DAOWDD010000080.1 GCA_030639215.1 Dehalococcoidia bacterium | reverse complement strand
CGTTGGGCTGGTTGATGGTCAATCGTATATCGAATTTGTCGCGCCGGGCGTTATTGCTGGCTACGCTATGTTCAGCGCCAGCTTCGAGTGCACCTACGGCTCCTTTATCCGCATGGAGCATCAAAGAACCTACGATGCCATCATCGTCACACCACTAAATATTGAAGACGTCACCGCCGGCGAAATCTTCTGGGGAGCTACCCGCTCCCTGCTCACCGGTAGCTTCATCCTCGCCATTGCTGCAGCTTTTCAACTGGTGCATTCACCTTGGGCATTACTCATTCTACCAGTTTCGTTTCTCGCCGGCATTATGTTCTCTGCCATTGCCGTCCTGTATTCCTCCCTTGCCCCCTCCATCTACAGTTTTAATTATTACTTCAGCCTGTTTATCACACCGGTATTCTTCTTCAGCGGGGTATTCTTTCCCCTTTCTTCGTTTCCGGAGATAGTGCAAAGGTTAAGCTGGATCGCCCCGCTGACACCAGTGGTTCAGCTTAACCGAGCACTAATCAATGGTACCTTAACCACAGACCTTCTCCTGGCACTGGCCTACATTATTGGTCTAGCGATCGCTTTTTTCGCAATATCGCTTAAAACCATGAGACGCCGACTAATCGTGTAGTAGTTTGCGACAACAAAAACACTGGTGGCCACACTTTTCACCTTCGATGAGGCTAGCACCGCAGTCTTGAAAATGTTGGACCTGGATAATGTAGATATGACTGAGGTATTACAGTTCCCATCTACAAAGCGTGAGCTTCTTGATAAACTTCCGGTGAGAGTGGTAGTATTCTCTGATAGAGCAGAAATCAATGCGGTGTTTCCCATTGCCCCTATTGTTTGTCAAAAGTGTACTTCCATGTAAAGGGGAGGGAGACTGAGGAGGTGAGGTAGATTAATAACTTTATCTGTTTTGACCTGGAGGGGTCGTTATCACCCGAGGATAATGCCTATCAGCTGATGAAGCTCTTCCCCGACGGCGATAGGGTCTTCGAGGTAATCAGCCGCTATGACGACCTCCTGACACTGGAGGAAAGGGACGGCTATGAGCCGGGAGATGCCCTGGCGCTGATATTACCCTTCCTGATGCTTAACAGCATCTCGGAAAACGATATCACCAGACTGGCCGGAGAGTCCAACTTCACTGGCGGAGCCGAGAAGCTCCTCTCCTGGCTGCAGTGGAGCGGCTGGAAAACATTCTGCATCACCACTACCTACGAGCAGTATGCCCTTCACATCACCAACAAACTGGGTATTTTTGCCCACAATGTCGCCTGCACGCCGTTCCCCGGCGGCAGGCTTAAGCAGGCGCTGTCCCGGGAGGACCTTGCCCTGCTCAAGCAGACCGAAGCGGATATCCTGACGATGCAGCCCGGCACCGACGATGACAGAATCAAACAGAGCCTGGACCGCTTCTTCTGGGAGGAGCTGCCGGCTACCGGTCTCGGTGAGGTGATAAGAGAGGTAAAGCCGGTGGGGGGACGGCGTAAACTGGATGCCTTAGGCAGGTTTGCCGACAAATACGACCAGCCGCTGTCCAACTGGGTAGTGGTAGGTGACAGCATTACCGATTTCAGGATGCTTGAGGCAGTGGATGAGGCCGGAGGCCTGGCGATAGCCTTTAACGCTAACCAGTATGCTCTACCCTACGCCACGATGGGCCTGGCTTCGACCAATATCAGTGACCTGGACGAGGTGCTTAAAGTATGGCAGAAGGGCCAGCGCAAGGGGGTCGAGAAGCTGGTCAGGGGGAAAGAGAAGGCCGGGAGCGCCGGGGACAGAGGACACCTTAACTGGCTGTCGGGAAGAAAAGACCTGGCCGATATCATCGAGCTTCACCAGAAGCTGAGACGCCTGGTCAGGGAAGAAGCCGGCAAGCTGGGGTAGTCCGATGACCAGAAATATCGAGGTAGTCGGGCTGGGGGCGCTCAATATCGACCACCTCTACCGTGTGGAGCGCATCCTGGAGGATGGAGAGTCGGTGATACCACCGCCCGCTGCTCCATCAGCCGGGCAGGGGCAAGAAAGGGATTACCCACGGCTGAAGAGCTAGGGCAGCATTACCATAGGCTCTGTTCGCAAGAGCCGTAGCTACTTTTTATCGCCAGCCTTCTCCTCCGCCGGCTTATGGAGGACTTCATCGACAATACCGTACTCCACCGCCTGCTCCGGATTGAGGTAGAAGTCACGGTCGGAATCGTGAGTAATCTTCTCCACTGGTTGGCCGCTATGTTTGGCCAGAATACCGCGAATTATGTCCTGAATTCGCATAATCTCGCGGGCGGCGATTTCGATGTCGGCGGCCTGTCCCTGGGCGCCGCCAAACGCCTGATGCATATGTATCGTGGCGTTGGGCAGAGCGAAACGCTTGCCCTTTGCCCCGGCGCAGAGGAGGACCGTCCCCATACTTGCCGCCAGCCCGACACAGATAGTAGAGACGTCGGGGCGGATAAGCTGCATGGTATCATAAACGGCCAGACCGGCGCTGATAACACCGCCGGGACTGTGAATGTAGAGACTGATGTCCTTATCGGGGTCTTCCCGCTCTAAATAGAGAAGCTGGGCCACGATAACGTTGGCCACCTGGTCATTAATCGGCGTACCCAGCATAATAATGCGCTCTTTCAACAAAAGGGAGTAGATATCAAAAGCCCGTTCTCCCCTGGCTCCACTCTCAATCACCATTGGAATAACGTTCTCCGGTTGGGTGTTCATTGCTGTCCCTCCTTTTCCTCTCTTTCGGTATTTACTTCGCTATCTACATCCGGTCCCCCGGCTATCTCCGCCAGTCGCTGTACCGTTTTTCGCCCCACCAGTACATCTACAATCGACCTGCGGGACTGCGGTGCACTGAGAAATGTCCTCAGTTCATCCTTTTTCTCCGGGGCGGCATCCTTTATCATATCCTCAATCTCAGCGGCTACCTCAGAGTCATCGACCTCAATCTTCTCCTCCTGGCTGATCTTACCCAGCACCAGCGACCGGATGACCCGCTTGGTAGCCGGGGGGTGCAGGTCTTCCCGCAGTTTTTGCTCGGTCTTATTAATGGCAGCCAGGTACTCGTCCAGGCCGCGGCCGCTCGCCTGCCAGCGCCTCAGTTGCTGCTCAAGGAGCTGGTCAATCTCCATTTCCACCAAAAAGGGAGGGAACTCCACCTCGGCCTGGTCGACCGCCGCCTCAATAACCCGCTCCTCAAGGTCTGACCGGGCCCTTTCTTCGGCCGCCTGCCTTAAGCCGTCCGAAATGTGCTCCTTGAGTTTCTCCAGGGTCTCAAAACCATGGTCAACCCCCCTGGCAAATTCATCATTTAGCTCAGGGAGCCTTTCCTGCTTTACCTCGCCGACCCTTACCTTAAACCAGGCTTCCTTGTCGGCCAGCTCGCTTTTAGGAAAGTCCTTGGGAATCTGGAGGCGAAACTCCTTTTCCTCATCCCTGACCATCCCCGATATCTGCTCGGCAAATCCGGGCACCGGTAAGGGCTGGTTTTCCAGGATCTGGTACTGGACCCCCTTTCGATTTATCAGCGGCTTCCCGTCAGCGGTACTCTCGATATCCAGAATGACCATATCATTAGCTTCTACCGGCCGCTCTACCGGCTCCCAGGTAGCCTGCTCATGGTGGATTCTCTCGATGACAGCATTAACATTGTCCTCACCTATCTCCACCGGTTCCGGGGTCATTCGAATCTGGTGATAATCACCAAGCGTAATCGCAGGCGGCAGCGGTACGACCGCCTTAAAGGACAGGGGGTCAGTCCGGGTGACCTCAACAGAGGGGCGGGCAAAGGCCTCGATTTCCTGTTCCTTGATGGCATTCTCGCAGGCTTCAGGAATGAGGCTATTTAGGGCATCTTTAAGGAGGCTTTCTCT
>DAOWDD010000084.1 GCA_030639215.1 Dehalococcoidia bacterium | reverse complement strand
GGCCGGCGCCTACGCACCGACTCCACCGCCGCTATCATGGTATAGCCCGAAGCCAGCCCGTCATCAACAATTATCACCGTCTTACCGCTTATGATAGAAAGCGGCTTGGTACCCCGGTAGAGCAGGCTCCGCTGGCGGATATCTGTCCTCACCATACCGACCTGGTAGTTTATCTGCTGCTCGGTCAGGTTAACCTCCTTTAACACCTCTTCGTTAAGAATGACCGCACCGTCGTCGGCAATAGCGCCAAAGCCGCCCTCCGGCCGGAGCGGTATGGGGAGCTTGCGTGAGATAACCACGTCAAGGTCGGCACCAAGCGCCAGGGCTACCTGCAGCGCTACCGGCAGGCCGCCGTTGGGGATAGCCAGTACCACCACCGGCTGCCCCTGATACTCCGCGAGCTTCCCGCCCAGCTGGCTGCCGGCATCAAAGCGGCTCTCAAAAATCGGGGGTATCCGGGGAGAATGCATCCTATGACCCCCTCTCAATCAATCTGAATTGATTAACATCGACCATCCCCAGGTCGGTCAGCCTGAGTTCAGGGATAACCGGCAGCGCCAGAAAGGAGAGGGCGGCAAAGGGTGACGGCAGGCTGTTACCTAAATCAGCGGCCAGCCCCTCCAGACGCTCCAGCCCGTTCGCCACTATCTCCAGCGGCTCCTCGGAGAGCAGACCGGCCACCGGAAGGGCCAGGCTATCCAGCACCCTGCCCCCGGCGGCCACCACCAGGCCACCATTAAGCCGCTCAACCTCTTTTACTGCGGTAAATATATCTTCATCGCTAGCGCCGACACAAACAATATTATGGGAATCGTGGGCGATTGAGGAGGCCAGCGCCCCTCTCTTCAAGCCAAACCCGCTGACCAGCCCCAGCCCGATGTTACCGCTGGCCCGATGCCTCTCCACCACCGCCAGCTTCAGGATATCCCGCTCCGTATCCGGCACAATAACGCCACCTCTTACCTTAACCCGTTCCATCCTTTTCCGGGTGATTATCTGGCCGGGAATAACCTCAATGACCGGCTCGGCCTCTCCGACGGGGAAAAGCCGCAGGGACTCCACCCCATAGGGCTTAATGTTTACCGTGTGGGTCTGCCCTGCACCAGTACCTTTATGTAAAGTAAACAGCGGCTCTCCTTTCCTGGCTACCAGTGCGCCCCGGTAGAATACCATATCCGCCCGTAAATCAGTCAGTTCTTCGCTAACAATCAGGTTTGCCAGGTAGCCCGGGGCGACCGCCCCAAGCCCCTTGAGACGGAAGTAAACGGCGGCATTTATGGTCGCCATCTGAATCGCCCGCACCGGGTCGAGTCCCCGCCCGATTGCCTTACGCACCACGGCATCAATATCACCGTCATTAAGCAGGTCAACGCAGCTGCGGTCATCAACGACAAAGAGGCACCTGGGATATGTCTTATCGCTGACCAGGGGCAGTAGAGCGTCCAGGTTCTTCTCCGAGGAACCCTCCCGTATCATAAGATACATACCCCGGCCCAGTTTCTCCCTGGCCTCATCCAGGGAGACCGACTCGTGGTCGGAGCCAATACCGGCCGCAATGTAGGCATTTAAGTCCCTGCCGCTTAAACCCGGAGCATGTCCATCAACGGTCTTCCCCTCCGCCGAACTGATTTTTTTCAGGACATTCTCGTCACCGGCCAGTACACCGGGGAAGTTCATCACCTCCCCCAGTCCGATACAGCCCCGCCAGCGGAGCACCTTTTTAATGTCGTCAGGCCCGAGGCTTGCCCCCGAGGTCTCCATGTGGGTCGCCGGCACGCAGGAAGGGGCCATCAGGAAAAGCTCCAGGGGCAGGCGGCGCGCACAGTCCAGCACATACCGGATACCGTCAAGCCCGCAGACATTGGCTATTTCGTGAAGGTCGGTCACCGCCGCCAGGGTGCCCCGCGGCACCACAGCACGGGCATACTGACCGACGCTGAGCATCGAGCTTTCCAGGTGGGTATGACCGTTAATCAGGCCGGGGACAAGGTATTTAGCCCCTAAATCGAGGACCTCTTTTGCCTCATGGTAGTCCCCTACCCCGGCAATCCTGCCGCCCCAGATAGCCACGTTAGCCGGCTCAATCTCACCACTGAAGACATTGACCACTCTGGCATTAGCCAGGACAAGGTCAGCGGGAAGCTCCCCCCTGGCCACTGAGATTAAATGCTCTTTGCTCAAGCTCGCCCCCTTCAAGACAGCCGGGAAACTACGGCCGATTTCCTTCCCCGGCGTTATTGCTCATCCTCCAGATAGCAGATATCGGGCAGGTAGCGGAACTTCTCATCCCAGTCTATGCCGTAGCCGACAATAAACCTATCGGGAACGGTAAAGCCCAGATAGTCAATAGTAAGCGGGACCTGCCGCCGTGAGGGCTTATCCGTAAGGGCGCAGAGCCGCACCGAGGCCGGCTTTTTCTTCTTGAGGTAGTCCAGGAGAAAAGATAGGGTAATACCGGTATCCACGATGTCCTCGACCACCAGCACGTCCCTACCCTTAACGGGAGATGTGAGACCCTTGACTACCCTGACCTTCCCCGAACTTTCTCTACTCCGTCCGTAGCTGGAGAGCTTGATAAACTCCACCTCAAGCGGGAAATCAAGCGACCGCACCAGGTCAGCCATAAAGACAAAGGAACCTTTAAGGATACCTATCAAGAGGGGGCACCTGCCCCGGTACTCTCTGCCAATCTCAGCCGACAGCTTCCTTACGGCAGCCGCTATTTCATCTCTGGTAAGGAGTATCCGGGGTTCAGTTTGGGAACTCATAGTTAGTTGAGATTATAGTATTTATCGTAAGCCCTGTCCAGCCAGCATACTACCGCTCTTTGCCGCCGCTATCCGGGCTATGCTAAACTAGGCATAACAACGGCACTCATAACTCATAATGGAAATACTGGTAACCAATGACGATGGCATCTTTGCCCCCGGGCTGTGGAGGCTGGTCAAGGAGCTACAAAAAATCGGCCGGGTAGTCGTGGTCGCCCCGGATAGAGAGCAGAGTGCCCTGGGCACCGCAGTTACCCTGCGCCAGCCGCTGCGGGTACGGAAGATAAGGCCGCTAGTAGCCGAGGTAGAGACCTACTCGGTAGAGGGTACACCGGCGGACAGCATTATTCTCGGCTTTGGCAAGCTGCTCAAGAATAAGGCGGATCTGGTTGTTTCCGGGATAAACTCGGGGCCAAACCTGGGCGACGACGTCCTCATCTCGGGAACGGTAGGGGCTGCCCTCCAGGGCTACCTGCGCGGCTCAGCGGCGCTGGCTATCTCGATAGACTCCCTGGACAATCTCTACCTGGACAACGCCGCAAGATTAGCAGCGCTGCTGGCGGAGAAGATCGCCGGTAACGCCATACCCGCCAATATCTTTCTCAACGTAAACCTGCCCGGCCTGTCCCTGGAAGAGACCAAGGGGATAAAGATAACCAGGCTGGCCAGCCGGAGCCATATCGATACCGTCGAGGAGGGACACGACGGCAGAAAGGCCTACTACTGGCTGGTGCGACAGAAGATAAATAAAGACCCTGAAGAAGGAACAGACATCCACGCCATCGAGGGGGGCGATATCTCGATTACCCCGCTGCATACGGAGATCCTGAACAAGCCCTCACCCCGGATACCGGACAGCCTGTGCTCAGAACTCCTGAAAGAGCTGCGTAAAAGCCAGCCTTAGAACCCGGCCTGGCATCGTTCCGATGACGGTCTGTTCCTTTCATCCAGCTAACTAAATATGCTATTATT
>DAOWDD010000037.1 GCA_030639215.1 Dehalococcoidia bacterium | reverse complement strand
TTAAACCTTTTTATCCAGTTTTGTTCTGATCTTGTCGGGATATCTGGCGGAGTTTTACCTCACCCCAGAGACCCATATTGCTGTCGGCTATGATTACTGCTCCTTTTAGCCCCTCAATACGTTGAGCCATCTCAATCCCTCTGGTGATATCGCTCGGTTGCTCAATCAGGTTCCCGATGGCGGTGGCAGCAGCATCAGCAAGGGTGGCTGATTTGGACAATACTATCACGGCGTCAGCCTTACCGTAACTCAGGGAGTGTCCTACTGTTCCCGATGATGTGCAAATTCCTAGAGGGGTATCTGCCCCGTCAATTTCCAGGCTGATTTTGCCGGTCAACGGCGATTTACCGGCGTAAATTCCGATCAGCCTTTTCTTCAGGCTCTTTAAGTAAATATCACCACCGTTTTCCACGATTATCTCTGGCGAAAAGGGTAGTAGTTCAGTGCCAACAAATTCAGCGATAGCACCGGCTACTCCTGCCATGGGACCGGTTCCGGCACTGCTGGCTGAGGCTGACATTACCTTTACGATACGGGGAGCGTCACTGTCGACGTTTATGGGTTTAAGGGCGGTTAGAAAGTCAGGATGTCGCTCGATATACCTTTCCAGTATATCCCGGTATTTTGTCACCAGCTTGAAGGCTTTTCTTTTCAGGTTGGTTGAGGCGCGGATACATAGGTCTGTCTCTTTTACTACGATACTAAAAGAGATTAGGTTCCTATCTCTAATCCAGTGTCGGTAGGTTCTCGGCTGGTACATAAACTAGAAGTGGAGTTCCATTGCTCTCGGGGGGCAGGCCTTCAAGCAAAGTTCACAAGCCAGGCATTTCCTATCGTGAAAGCTAACCTCCCTGGTTACCGGGTCAAGTTCGAAGGCACCGGAGGGACAAATAGTTATGCAGGCGCCGCAGTGAGTACACCTTTCCTCATTGCGAGTAACATTTTGGCTAAGCGATTGTATTATGACCCCGGTTTCAGCTAGGTACTTGATGCCTTTGTCATAGTCTTCTTGCTTCCCCTTGAGCTCCAATACCAACAGGCCTTCTTTATCGGGAGTAACTGATGCCTTCAAGATGTTGAAATCAAGATCGTAATGCTTGACCAATAGACTTATCATCGGCCGGTCTGCCAGGCGCTTCGGAAAATGCAGGACTATTCTTCTTGATACCGTCACTAAGACTACCCTACTGCCCACAATGTGAGAGTTTTTCTTTTACTCTAATTAAACAATCGTTCATTAAGTTTGTCAACTTGGGGGAGTATCTGCCTGAAGTGGATAATGCTCTGTTGGCTCTATTCCCTGTCGGCAGCCTTCTAACTGTATTTGTAAAGACTGTTTTTAACGTTATACAATGGGGGAAGTTACGATTGGTTTTTCTGGGGACACAGTTTGGGTCTGTTCCGGGGAAACAAGTTGTGTTTACTTTGACTTGCGGGGGTAAGTTTGGCTAAAAAAAAGGACGAGAAGCACGGGCGTAAGTTTACCAGGCACCAGCTTGCCCGGTGGCAGCAGCAGAAGAAGAGACAGCGTATTTTTCTTATCCTGGGGATTGGCGTTATTGCTGTCGTCGGTGGTGTTATCGGAGGTGGCTGGTACCGTGATGAGTACCAGCCGATGCAAGAGGTTGTGATTGAGGTAAACGATACTGAGTTCGATATGGGCTACTATGTTGACACACTTAAGATCTACGGGAAGCAGTATCAGCAGATCTACGGGGAGAGTCAGTCTCTCTTCTATATGCAGTCCGTGGCCAGTCAAGCGGTGACTGCTATTGAGCAGAGGGAGCTAATTAAACAGGGGGCTATGGCATTAGGCATCACGGTTAGCGATAGTGAGGTTAGTGAGGAGCTTAAGAAGAATGACCCTCCTCTGGGTAACGACTTTCGGGACCTGGTCAGGGGTGATATGTTGAACAGGAGGTTGCTGGACGAGTATTTCGAGCAGGAGGTGCCGCAATTTGCCGAGCAGAGGCAGATTATGGCGATGTTTCTTGAGAGTGAGAGCCAGGCGGCTGCGGTTAGGGAGAGACTTGAGGCCGGTGAAGATTTTACCGAGCTGGCCGGTGAGCTTTCCCTGGAGAGCCTCACCGTGACGGAAGGTAGTGAGGCCGGTTGGTACCTACCGGGCATTCTGTCGGAAAAGTTGAGGCTTCTCGTACTTGAGGACTATGTCTTCGCTGCCGGGGTGGGAGTGAGCGGGCCGCTCTATGACGAGGCCAGGACCAAGGGGGTCGGCTACTGGCTGGTCAAGCTGGTAGACAGAGATGAGGATGAGCAGGGTGAGCTGTTTAATATTCAGGTGATGCTGCTGGGCAGTGAAGAAGAGGCGCAGGATGTGATAGGCCGGTTGGAACTCGGGGCTGGTGAGGACTTTGCCGGAATAGCCAGCGAGCTTTCTCAGGATACTGCCTCGAAAGAAGACGGGGATGACTTGGACTGGCTTAACCCTGAAGAGATAGCTGCACCCCTTAGAGATTTCGTTCTGGCGGCTGAACCGGGGGCGTTGAGTGGGCCGATAAGGGATGATGCGGTTGTCACCAAGGGTGGCTACTGGCTGGCGGAGGTCCTGGGTATTGAGGACAGCAGGCAGATTTCGGAGAGTGACAGGGACTTCTTGAAGGGCAGGGCTCTGGACGAGTGGGTTTCTTCACTGTGGGATGACCCGGAAAATGTAGTGGAAAGCTACCTGGATGATGAAAAAATAGCATGGGCGATAGATAGGGCTATCGGTAGTTGAACTAGAGCAAGAGGGGTATCGAGGTGATGAAAAAGGACAGCATCGGGATTGGTATGCTGGGGCTGGGGGTGATTGCCGGACAGGTTGCCCGGGTTTTACGTGACAAGTCTGGAATCCTGGCTAACCAGGTTGGCTGCCCCCTTGTCTTACGCAAGGTAAAGGTACTGCCCGAGGACTTGAGCCGGCCGCAGGTAGAGGAGATAGGCCCCCATCTCTTTACTACCGATGATGATGAGTTTTTTACCGAGCCGGGGATAGATATAGTTGTCGAAGCCATCGGGGGCGAGCATCCGGCCCTGGAGTATTTGACCCGGGCGCTTGCCGGGGGTAAGCATATCGTTACTTCCAACAAAGAGGTTATTGCCAAGCACAGGGCTGAACTTCTGAACCTGGCGGATAAGAACGGGGTGGCGCTGCGTTATGAAGCCAGCGTTGGTGGTGGTATCCCCTTAATTTCTCGTTTCCGGTATGACCTGGTGGCTAACCGGATAGAAGGCATCTATGCCATCATAAATGGGACGACCAATTATATCCTGACTCGAATGGCTGAAGAGGGTGCGGACTTCTCTTCGACTCTGGCTAAGGCTCAGGAGTTGGGCTATGCCGAAGCCAATCCGGAGAATGATATAGAGGGGATAGACGCCGCCTATAAGCTGGCTATTCTAGCCTCGCTGGCTTTTCACACCGAGGTCAGACCGGAGAGTATCTATCGCGAAGGAATTTCCCGCTTATCCAGCCGTGATTTCCAGTATGCCCGGGAGTTCGGTTTCGCTATCAAGCTGCTGGCTATCGCTAAAGAGAGCGATGGGGTGGTTGAAGTCCGGGTACACCCGGTCTGCATCCCGGAAGACTCTCTTCTGGCCAAGGTCGATGGTGTCTATAATGCCGTTCTGGTTGAGGGTGACCTGGTTGATAAGGTCCTCTTCTTTGGCCAGGGCGCCGGACCGCTGCCTACCTCTAGTGCTGTGATAGCTGATGTCGTCTCGGCGGCGCAGGACATCCTGCTCGGTATTGCCGGCGGAGCCAGATGGGAGTTGGGGCCCGGTAGGGTTATTAAACCGATGTCTGATATTGAGACCAGATACTATCTCCGGCTCAACATTGCCGACCGGCCCGGTGTCCTGGCCCAGATTGCCAAGGTCCTGGGCGACCGCCAGATCAGTATTGCCTCCGCCATCCAGAAGCTGGCTGACCGGGCAGCGCAGACCGCTGAAATCGTTATCATTACCTATCCCGCTCTGGAAAGGGCGATGCAGTCGGCGCTTGGGGAGTTAGTCCACCTATCCGGGGTTAAGGAAGTAAGCAACTTCATTCGGGTAGAGGCCTTATCGTAGAGTAGCAATGAAAAACGGAGTTCTAGCCAGGTATAGAGACCTTCTTCCGGTTACCCCCGATACGCCGCTTTTCTCATTAGGCGAGGGGGATACCCCGCTGGTCAGGTGTCCGGCTCTAGAGAATGAGACCGGCTGTGGGGAGCTCTATTTTAAGCTGGAAGGGTGCCAGCCTACCGGTTCCTTTAAGGACCGGGGTATGGTGGTAGCAGTGGCCAAGGCGATAGAGACCGGCAGCAGGGCCATAATGTGCGCCTCGACCGGTAATACCAGCGCTTCGGCGGCTGCCTATGCTGCCTATCTCGGCATTGACGCCATTATTGTGGTGCCCAAGGGCAAAATCACGATGGGTAAGCTGGCCCAGGCTGTTGTCTATGGAGCTAAGATAGTTGCCATTAAGGGAAATTTCGACCAGGCCCTGACTATCGTAAGAAGTCTGACCGACAGGCATCCGGTTACCCTGGTGAACTCGGTCAACCCCAACCGTATCGAGGGTCAGAAAACGGCCGCCTTTGAGATTATTGATAACCTGGGAGATGCGCCGGACTACCTTTTTATCCCGGTGGGTAATGCCGGGAATATTACCGCCTACTGGAAGGGTTTTGTGGAATATGTCGGGCAGGGTAAGGCGAAGACTAGGCCCAGGATGATGGGGTTTCAGGCTGAAGGTGCCGCTCCCATTGTTAGGGGATGCCCCATTAAGGAGCCGCAGACTGTCGCTACCGCGATACGAATCGGCAACCCGGCGAGCTGGCAGAAGGCGGTGGCGGCCCGTGATGAGTCCGGGGGAACTATTGATATGGTCAGCGATGATGAAATCCTGGCCGCTTACCGGCTGATGGCGGCTAAGGGGGGTATCTTTGGTGAGCCGGCTTCGGCAGCTTCTCTGGCTGGTTTAATCAAGCTCTCTCGTTGTGGAACGGACTTCTCGCAAAAGAGGGTGGTCTGTGTGGTAACCGGCAGCGGCCTCAAGGACCCCGATAATGCCCTGAAAAGCGCTGAGCCCTTACTTGAGCTGCCGGCTGACTTGGCGGCTGTGGAACAGGCTTTGGGTTGGGGCTAAAGAAAGAAGGTAGAACAATCAGGGAGGAAGGCAGTGTTTGATTCAGATAAGATCAAGGCAGCGGTAGCCTCCATTATTGAGGCTATCGGAGAGGACCCGCAGCGGGAGGGCCTGGTCGGTACCCCCCGCCGTGTCGCTGAGATGTATGCCGAGCTCTTCAAGGGGCTGGGCGCGGACCCCAAGGATGTACTCTCGGTAAGCTTTGAAGAGGGACACCGTGAAATGATAGTCCTCAAGGATATCCCCTTCTATTCTATGTGCGAACATCACCTGCTGCCCTTTTATGGCCTGGCTCATATCGGCTATATCCCCAATCATGAGGGGCGTGTCGTCGGCGCCAGTAAACTGGCCAGAGTAGTCGAAATCGTGGCCCAGCGCCCGCAGCTTCAGGAGAGGATGACCTGC
>DAOWDD010000120.1 GCA_030639215.1 Dehalococcoidia bacterium | reverse complement strand
TAGCACAGGGGTTGAAGCCGTCGATAAATCCCAGGGTTATCGCCAGGCTGCGCAGGGAGTAGTCAGACGTGTTTATTTCCCCGAGGATGGGTACTGTTATTTCACCGGTAGGCTCCTCACCATCGGCTGCGCTACAGTTTCCCGCCAGACATTCCTGCAGGGCTTGTTCCATCCTGGCTCCGCTGGTTTCCACTGAGTTCCAGCCGCCAAAAACCCGCTCCCCGAAGATTGTTACCGGGAAACTCGGTTTTTTATCTAGCCCTAAGTCTGCCAGCATTTGTGCTAGTAAAGCAGCACCATCGGGTTCTGAAGCGTTATGAGTGATAATTTGAATTGAAGGGTAGGCATTAGCCAGCTCTTCATTAAACAGCTCTTGTTCCTCACAGTGTGAGCAGCCGGGAAGATAAAAGAAGTGGACCTCAAGGCCTTCGTTGGGAAGCGGCTCCACCTCTCCCTGACCCGTTAAGGAGATAGTAACCCCCAGGACGACCAGAGATATGACCAGATATCTCTTGAAGGGGTCTTGATAGAGTCTTTTCCAGAAGTTAACGAACCTGTTATTCATCAAAATAGCGCCACAAGCAGCTTTCTAGCTTCTTAAAGGATTGAACCTAATTATAGCAGAATGGCGGTGGTTTTGTTTAGTCAGACGTCTACGGTGGGGAAGTTGCCCTATTGTTATTCCCCATCACTAACTATCCTCCAACTGTGGCTATAAACATTCATCCGCTCGCCCCGGACAAAGCCGAGCAGGGTTACCCCTAGGTCACCGGCTAACCTCACCCCGAGGTTGGTCGGGGCAGAGCGGGAGACAAGTATCGGGACACTTCTCCTGGCTACCTTGAGCAGTATCTCTGAGGAGATCCTGCCGCTAGTTATTACTATACGGTCATCGGTCGCTATATCGTCTAGCATACACCTGCCGAAGACCTTATCAATGGCGTTGTGCCGACCGATGTCCTCACTGAAGACCAGAATGCCGTTCACATCGCACAAGGCGGCGCTGTGAACGCCGCCGGTCGCCCGGAAAGTCCCGGATCTGGCCTGAAACTGCCTGACCAGGCTAAAGACCCTGGTGGCTGATACGCTGAGCTGAGACGCTACCTTCGCCCGGTTCTGAGCGTCGCCAGGGCGATAGAAGGAAGCCCCCCCGCTGCAACCGGAGGTTATCAGCCGTTTGAACAAGAGCTCGCTGTCAAACCCCTCCTCTTCTTCGGTCTCCACACGCGCCACACCTCTCTCCTCATCAACGATGAGCTTTTTCACTTCATCCCTGCTCTTAATTAGCCCTTCCGAGGCCAGGAAACCAACCGCCAGGTACTCAAGCTCCAGTGGAGAGCAGAGCAGTGTCACCAGTTCCCGGTTGTTTAGGATAATGGTAAGAGGCATCTCCCGGGTTACCAGGTCCTCGGTACCCTGCCTGCCTTCTCTGGTAACCCGGTGTATGGAGATTCTCTCCGTGCTGTCCATTAACCTCTTCCTTTAAAGTACCCTTATTGTGTCCCCTGCCTTCACCACTCCTCCCCTGATTACCCGGGTAAATATGCCCTCGCTGGGCATAATACACCTACCAACCTGGCGAAATATGGCGCACCCCCGGTGGCATTCCTTACCTATCTGAGTAACCTCCAGGACGGCCTCTTTCCCTATCACAAGCTGCGTACCAACCGGTAGCACTACCAGCTCTATCCCTTCACAGGTAAGGTTTTCTGCAAAATCTCCGGGGCTTAAATCGATGCCCAGACCACGCATCTTATCGATGCTTTCAGTTGCCAGCAGGCTTACCTGACGGTGGGTAGAAGAGGCGGCATGGGCATCACCGATAAGGCCATAGCCCTCCTTTAGCATACCTTTGCTTACCGGTTCCTTTCTGGTACCTTTTTGCCGGCTCTTACAGACAGCAGTTATTCTAGCCATTTCATCATCTCTTTTGTTCTTTCTATTGTCCTTCACCATAAGCTATATCTACTATACCATCATACTATTGAGAAGAGATATCCAAAAGCCAGGGCCGGGCCTAACCTTACCCCCTTCTGGTAAAGACTCACCGCTATGGGGAGGGAACCGAAGCAGCAGATAGGAAGGGCTGTCCCAACCAGAGAGGCCTCAGCAATCGGCCTTATCCCCCGGCCCGCCGAGGTGTCTTTCTACCCGGTGGGAGGAGACGAACTCATGGATTAGGCCGCTTAAGAAGAGCCCGATTGCCAGGAAGGGCAGGACCTCAACAAAGTAGTTCTTGACTACAATAAAGAACTCGACTATTACCGGCCGTCATCGTTACCTTTGACTTTACTCATCCCCCGGCTATCACCGGGATTACTGTTACCTTATCCCCCCTCCTTAGGCTTCTGTCCTTCACCTCGTCCGGGCAGAAAACCTCTCCATTTATCACCAGCGCGACGAGTGCCTGGGAGAGGTGGATTTCATCCATGAACTCCTCTACCGTCTTATCTTCATTGATCTCTATCTTTTCAATGCCCACGTTCAAATGCCCCTTCTATTTTTCTATGTAGCTATTTAAGAGTCTGGCATGCTGCCCGCAGAGCTCGTATCCGCTTTCGAGTTGGGCGAAGAGAAGTTCTTCCTGCCAATGGGCATTATAAAGCCGGCATCCTTTATCCGGGCAGAAAGGGTCGCCGACAAGGTGGTAGAATAATGCCTGCATTGCGTATCCCTTGACGCCCTCGGTCAGCCGTTCATCATCGTAATCGAGGAAACGCCCCTTAAACCTCTCTTTAAGTTGCGATAGGTCTCTTCTCAGCATCTCATATTGTTGCTTAAGAAGATAGTACTCCCGCGGCCTGGCTGGCGCCTCTACCAACCCTGTGGTTGAGATGACCGAGGGGAAGCCATACACACTTGTCCTGGCATGGTATCGTTTGT
>DAOWDD010000073.1 GCA_030639215.1 Dehalococcoidia bacterium | reverse complement strand
GAGAATGAGATTGATGATATGAAATGGGTCATCGGTCTCATCCATGATGAGGTGGGTAAAGTGCGCCTGGCTATTGATAGCCCTAACGCCAAGGCGATGGCGGCCGGGCTGGAGCTTTGCCAGGAACGGCCTCTCATCAACTCCATTAATAATGACCCCAGAGAGCGAGCCTTCATTGATATCGTTAAGAGTTTCGATGGCGATATCATCGGACTGCCTATGGGGGGAAAGACCGGGATGCCCAAGACGGTTGAGGAGCGTCTCGAAGAAGTAGATATAATGGTCTGTACGCTGGATGAGGCCGGCGTGGACCCCTCCCGGCTGTATGTCGACTCCATAGTGATGACTATCGGCAGTAATCAGGAGCAGGGCCGTGCTGTTATTGAGAGCACCCGGGAAATTAAGAAGCGCTACGGCGGCCGGGGGGTAAAGACCTCGGTAGGTCTGTCCAATATCTCCTTTGGCTTACCTCACCGCAGCCTGGTTAACCAGGCTTTCCTGGCGATGCTTCTTGAGGCGGGACTGGATATGTCCTTCATTGACCCCAAGGATATCGGGATGATGAGCACCCTGCGTGCTTCGGAGGCGATATTGGGTACTGATACCGGCTGCCTTAAGTACATCAAGCACGTAAGGAAGCTTTCCAAATAGAAGGAGCAGCCTCTTAGGAATTCGATGGCGGTGCGCCGGTTCTTTGCTGGTGCATCGCCGCCAAGAGGTAAGAAATCCCCCCGCTCTTGTCGGGCGCCGGAAGCAGATTAACCGGGTGGAAGGTGGGAAAGGCAGGAGAAGCTTTTAGCTCTTCTCTGCCTGCCTTTCGGCAACGATCTTCTGGGTAATCTGGGCCGGTGTTTCCTCGTAGTGGCTGAACTCTACGGTGTAGCTGCCCCGGCCCTGAGTTATCGATTTCAGGTCTATGGCGTAGCGCAAAATCTCAGCCAGTGGTGCTTGCGCTTCAATAACGTTCGTTCCCCCCTCAGGGTTCATACCCAGCACTCGGGACCGTTTGCCGTTAAGGTCACCGATAATGTCGCCGGTGAATTCCTCGGGCACCCTCACCCTGACATTCATTATCGGTTCGAGGAGGATAGGTTGTCCCTGGGCCAGGCCCTTCTTCAGTGCTTGCGCCCCGGCAATTTTGAAGCAAATGTCTGAGGAATCGACCGGGTGAAAGCTGCCATCATATAGTCTCGTTCTTATGTCCACCACCGGGAAGCGGGCTAGCCCGCCTTCTATCATCGCTTCGTTAACCCCTTTCTCTACCGAGGGGATGTAGTTCTTGGGGATAGTACCGCCGACTATTTTGTCAACAAACTCACGACCACTGCCGCGGGGCAGGGGCTCCAGCTCGAGAAGAACGTGTCCGTACTGACCGTGTCCGCCGGTCTGTTTTTTATGTTTGTACTCAGCCTTGGCCGTTACCGTGATAGTCTCTTTAAAAGGGACCTTCGGCGTTGCCATCTCCACGCCGACCCCGAATTTACGCAGCATTTTGTCAGCAGCTACGGCAAGCTGTGTCTCGCCAAGGCCGGATAGAATGGTCTCGTTGGTGTCGTTATCCCTGCTTACGCGCAAGGTAGGGTCTTCTTCGGCCAATCTGGTGAGGGCTGTGCCCAGCTTATCAACATCGGCCTTGGTTTTGGGGTGTACCGCTTCACTGAAGGTAGGCTCCGGGAATGGAACTGGGGCGATTCTCAGCGGCTTGTCCCGGCTGCCCAGGGTATCGCCGGTGCTGGTGATACTCAATTTGGCTACCCCTCCGATGTCTCCGGCGCCGAGCTGGGATACCGCCTCCTGGTTCTTACCTCTTAAGATAAACAGCTGGCCGATGCGCTCTATCTCACCTCGCGTCGCATTCCATACCTGGGAGTTGCTGTCAATAGCGCCGTGATAGACCCGGAAGTAGGTAAGCTTACCGACATAGGGGTCGGCGCTGGTCTTAAACACCAGGGCAGCCAGTGGGGCGTCCTGGCCGGGCTTAATCTTCTCTACCTCGGCACCGGAGCCATCAACGATAGCTACATCCTGCTCTTCGGGTGAGGGCAGGTAGTTATAGGCGGCATCGAGCAGGGGGGTAATCCCGATATTCTGTACCGCGGAGCCGACCAGAATGGGTACAATCTGCCCGGTCCTGGTCGCCTTGCGCAGGCCATCGGTTAGCTCTTCCAGGCTGATCTCTTCACCGCCGAGGTACTTCTCAATAAGCTTATCGTCAATCTCGGCTACCGCCTCGATTAGTTTCTCCCGGAAGGAGATGGCTTGCGCCTCTACTGAGGAGGGTATCTCCGCCTCCTTCGCCGGGGAACCGAGGTAGGCTTTCATTGTCAAGAGGTCAACCGTCCCCTGAAAATCACTCTGGGCGCCTATCGGTAAACGTATCGGAACACACTTAGCGCCGAACTTTGCCTGAATCTGTTCCACGGTCTGGTAAAAGTCGGCGTTCTCACGGTCCATCTTGTTAAGGAAGATGAGCCGGGCTAAGCCGGCTTCCTCACTATAGCCCCACACCTGTTCTGTACCGACCTCAACACCGGAGGCGGCGCAGACTACGATTACCGCTCCCTCGCTGACCCGGATGGCTGCCTTGACCTCACCGACAAAGTCGGCATAACCGGGAGTATCGATGAGGTTAATCTTAGCGTCCTGCCACTCGCAGGGGAGTAGGGTCAGGTTAAGGCTGATCTTACGTTTCACCTCATCAGGGTCATAGTCTGAGGTAGTTGTCCCGTCATCAACCTTACCCAATCGGGTAGTGACACCGATCGTGAACAGAGCCGCCTCTGATAGCGACGTCTTACCGGCGCCGCAATGAGACAGTAGAGAAAGGTTACGAATATTTCCTGGCGTGTATTGCTTCATCTAGCCAATGGCTCTCCTTAAGTTTACTCCGTCAAACTGCAATCCCGGCAATTCCGCACTAATAGGAATCAGGGTGGGTCACTTCGTATGAAGTGAAAATAAAATCCAGGTCTTTCTGTAGAGCGGTGAGCTTTTCCGGCGGGAAAAGCTCCTCATCAACATTAATTATTACTCTGGTCTCACCCTTGGCTGAGCCCACGATATGTACCCTGAGACATTCCTTTTTCCCCTTGTCGGTCTTGTCCTGCGCCTTGAAGGACAGGTTGCCCCGGGAAATGAATGATGACGAGTCGCCAGTAACCTGGTATGTTTCCAGCTTGGTCTCTGCTAAGACTACCCCCTGCTTTAGGGTGAAGTCCCTTATCTCGTCATAGAGCAACTCGGGGTTTACGTTCTGGTAGGTCTTCCTGATTTCCATACTTTATCTCCTTCTAAACCCGTGATTTACTGTCTGGCTATCAATTTCTCATTATACTGCATTGGGTTTCCCGTATCAATAATTCCCTCGTTTTGAGGATTATCACAAAGATGTTTAGAAAATGTTTAGGACTCCGCTGATTTTGTTAATCTTTTGTTTAGCCTCTCCATTGTAGAGTATCAGGAAGTCGCTGAAGGCTTTCTTTGGGAATAGGGTTGATATTCTGTGATACAATAGGCAGGCCGTGATATAATATATAATATAGGGTAAACTAAATCGGTTTGTTTTCTTTCACGGTAGTTACGGATAGGCGTAAGCAAAAGAATATGACCCCGGGAGGTAAAAGTGAAAAGATACAGAAAGTATGCCGCCTTATTATTACTGGTGGGACTGCTCGGCCTTTCCGGCTGTGGCCAGGAGGTTGCGCCAACGGTTACCATGGAGACACCTACTAATGGCAGTACGGTCTCATCACTGACGCCGATACTGGCCTGGAACTGCAATTATACTAGTGCTACCTATCGGATTCAGATATCGGAGCACGGTAACTTCCAGGATTTGATTATTGATGAATCAAATCTGGCCAGTCCCAGCTACACCGTACCCAGCGGCAAGCTGGGTGAAGACCAGACCTACTACTGGAAGGTGAATGCCAGTAAGGGCGGCCAGACTTCAGACTGGTCGGCGGCCTGGTCTTTCCAGACGCCGGGGTCTTCCCCGCCGCCACCGCCGCCGGAGCCCGGTGTCGGTACGATAGTGGTAAATGTTACTCTTGATGGCACCTCCTGGACGGGGGGAGTCAACTATACCTTGAGCGGCCCGCAGACCTATTCCGGTTCTTCGGTAACCCAGAGCTTTAGCAATGTACCTACCGGAAGCTATACCCTGGGCTACAG
>DAOWDD010000027.1 GCA_030639215.1 Dehalococcoidia bacterium | reverse complement strand
GTCCAGATTGCGTATCACAGCTTTCTCTGGTTTGGTGCTTGACATCTCTTCCTCCTAGCTTAGTCCCCGCATGCGTTCTCTTTCTATAGCTAGCCTCCGTTTTAAAATGGGGTACACCTGCCGGGCGATGGCATCAATGTCCGGGGCAGCAGTTTCCGTTTCTGCCTCCTCGCCTTCTCCCTCTGCCCGGAATAGCGTTGGGGATGCTGTCTCAGCTGGCCGCCCCGCCGGGGCTAATGCTAGCTCTGGCGCTGTTTGACTCCCATAATGAGCTGCCCCTTCCAATGTAGCTGGTAACGGCTCTCTCCTACTAGTGGTATTAAAGTTTGCCTTCGACCCGGCAATAGAGGTTAGTAATAGCTCTAATGCCGGCTGGCGACTATCCTTATACTGTGAGTAGGAAGGTTCATTGCCCTTGTTCCGCAGGAAGCTGTAGCTTCCACTTCTATCGGGTGAAGGAGCACTACCTACTGATTTGAAGTATTGCTGCCAGGGTGTAACCCGTGTCCGGTCAATGCTTTCAGTTATCGGTTGTGATTGACGACGTAAGCTGACAGCAGGTGGGTGCTTTCTATGGATTGAGGGGGGCTCAGTCGGGCTGGTGGGCTGCTCTTGACTGAGGCCAACATTATCCGGTAACGATGCCGGTACTGCAATCGGGCGGTGCATCATACTAGCTGAACCTTCAAGAAAGAATGTTGCCTCAGCCCTCAGGCCTACTATTTGCGGCAGCGGGCTCGCTAGCGGCATTGACCATCCAGCTTGGCTTGTCTCTGGCGTTTGTTGAGGGGTAATCTTGGTGGGTAGCAAGCCCAATACCGGTTCTTTATATAACGTCGGTAAGTTAAACGGCAGCTCCCTAAAGCTGCTTGTTGTCTTTAGCATTGTGGATGGTGCAAACCTCTTTAGCACAGTCCGGGACATGGTAGGCTTATTCTGGTCGGGTAAAGAGTAAGGCAGATTGGACTCCGTCTCCAAGCTAACCGGCCAGTTATAATTCTCCCGGTTTTGGATAACCTCATCATCCATGGTTGTAACTTCGGCTATATTGGCGGTATTACCTAAATAGGGTAGAGTGGGTTGCTGAACTGCCTGACGACTGGGCTCTACTCTTTCCTCGGCAGTTGTCAGGTATGGCCTATGACGTACCGGGATAACCTGAACCCAGGGAATATTTTGGCTGATGATATGGTGTGACCTGGTGATGGGCATACGGTGTAGAACTGACTTTTGAGTGAGTGGTGTCAAGACTCCGGCTGACCATCGGCTCTGGTAAGTAGGCTGAGGTTGCCAGTTCGCCCAGGCTTTGACCTGCGGGTGGTCAGGCCCTTGAATTTTATCCGCTTGGTAAAGACTGGGAATTCTACTCTGACTGATGTAGGGTGTAATAGACTCTCTGGTGCCCCTAGGCTTTGGCTCGTTGGTTACCAGCTTGGCCGGGAGAGGCGTTGAAGAAACATAAGTTGGGTGGAAGAAGTCGTAGGTAGTGTCAGGTGGCTCTCCCCTGGCAACAGGTGGTAACAGCAGATTCTCAGTAACCATTGGATAGAGTCCGTCTGCTGTGCTAAGTGGTCGCTTCTCATCAGTGAGACGTAGCGTTTCGGGAAACTCATTTGGGTGGGGTTCACTTGCCACGTTGATTAGCTGCCACTCCTCATCGGTAACATTTAATGTCTGGGAAAGCTCACGCCGTCCCTTTTGATGCCGTCGAAACCAGGTGAGGTCGAGCAGTCGCTGCCACACCGGCGAGGGGGCGACCGGTTTTAGTGTGGGCAGGCGCGCCATCTGCAATGAGGTAAGGCCAACGTGGTCGGTTACCCACCTCGTCAGTCGGTTGCCTTGTCCTACGAGATGACTAACCTGCTGCCAAATATAGGAGGCTAGCGGTGGCATAGTTACCTGCATTCGTAGCCGAGCAGACAATGGCAACTCTCGGTCACCCATGAGCTTCAGTAACCAAGGGCTCAATTTCTTCCCTGCCAAGGCTCTCGTTTCTTCCCCGTCATCACGAGAACGGTCGGTTCCCGCTCTTAGCGGCATATTGCTATCTCCTTAGCCCAATGTTATTCCATGGTGAGCAAACTCCAGGGTCTCTATGGCGGTGGCGGCCTCCCCGGCCTTGAAGGCTGGGCCTACCCACTTTACCGGGAAGGCGTCATTCAGTGTCCATCTCACTGATTCCTCTTGTTTGGCCGTACTGTAGAGTGTTATTGTAACCTGTTTACGAGTAATACTCTTGCCAGTTAATAGGTCTTGCTCCATCTCCAAGTACCAGTTGTACAGCTCGTTAGATGTGGCGAAACCTCGTTTCAGGGTGACATTAGACAGCCTAGTCCGGCCGGGTAGTTTGTGCGCATATTCATTAAGCCCACCCTCCTGGTATTCGAAGACATCGGTGGCTATTTCCAGGCCGGAGCATTCGCTGAAGGCTGCCTCCTTTATCTCGCCAATTTCAATATGGAATTTGCAGGTGGCAAAGGGGTCAACCCGCTGAGCTGTCTTGGTTCCACCACTTGTCGGCTGTGCCACTTTATCCTCCTAATCTGGTAGCTCGCTCTCGTTCCAGGACCAGGTCATACTGTATCAGGCGATAAACCTTATTCGCTACCTCTTCAGGGTTTATCTGAGGGGGTGATTTGGTCTTATTGTCTAAACCATCCGCTACCAGTTGTTCGTTAGCCTGGGCTTGCGCTTCTCTGAGCTGTAGGCTGGTGGCTGACGGTGAGCTTATGAGAGGGGCCAATAAGACCATCTCGGTATCAGGGTGATTTCCCGGTGACGCTGCCTTTGGGGTGAAGTCTACCTTCGTCTCTAACCTACCTTGAGGCAGCTGGTGGGGTTGGGTTTGCTGAATGACATGGGTTAACTCATGAGCCAGCAGTCCCTGCCCCTCTCTGGTTGAAGTATCTAATGTTTGGCGGGGACCAAAGATGTGACCCCTGAATGTGAAAGCCCGGGCATCCAGTTTGCGTGAGGCTTCCTCGGCCTGGCGTCCGTGGTGGACAAGCACATCTTCAAGGTTATAGCCGAAGAATGTTTCCATCAATCTTCGGGTGGTCACATCTAGAGGTTTCCCGACGTCATAGAGCGGGCGGGGCCTCTGGGTGAAGTCCTTCAGCTCCTTGGCCCTCTTGAGCTGGGGGCCAAGGGAAAGAGTGATACGCTCTACCCAAGCCGAGGCTTTAGTACCACCAATATGTTGTTGCACACTGCCCCCTTCTTAAGATGGTATGTAACCAACCTTAAGCTTAACCGATCTCGGTCAACTTGCGGTTGATCTCGGCAATCTTTTCTGCCCACCGGCGCCGGTCATGGTGCTCCATCTCCAGGATGTCCTTGAGCGGCCAGTGGAAATAGTAGGCGATATAAGCTACCTCCTCGTGCATTTGCTCGAGGGGGTAGCTTACTATCCCCCCGGCTGGCCCAAGTCCACCTCAAAGTTATGATTGCACTCGGGACAGGTAGTCGAGACCTTAGCCGTGCCATTCTCATTGACCCGGCGATAGAAGTCCTGAAGATAGGCGAAGTCAGCTGAGAACAGCTTCTCAATGACCCCAGTATTAACGTCGGGGAGGCTACCCAGTTTGGTGATGACGCGAGCCAGTAGAATAACCGCCAGGTAGGCCTGGTTGGCCGTCACCCGTGGGTCACGGAGAGGAGCAATCTCATCCATCGCTGTCGCCAGACGCATTGTACCCTGCTTCTGAAGATTACCCTCTTTGTCAACATAGCCTCGGGGCAGGGTGAACTCAAACTCGGTTTGTAACATAGCCCTTTACCTCCAGAGTACTTTACTTCTCGCGGATCAGCTTCTCGTGGGCAATCTCCAGCTCCTCAATGGCGATCTCATTGGTCCCAGCGTCCAAATTTGGACCTGAAATCTTAACCGGCCAGCCGTTCTCAAAGTTCCAGCGACCTACCTCAGTGTTGGTCTGGTCATACATGACGATGGAACCATTGCTTCGTGCCTCCTCCACCTTGCCTTCTTCCACCTGCTTCCGCCAAGCCCAAACATCCATGGAGTCGGTAACACCTCGCTTAAGGACTATGTTAGTCCACCTGGTGACACCCGGTATCTTGTAGACATGCGTCCGTCCACCTGGCCCTGCGGTTATGTACTCTATTACCTCACTCCCGGACCCCAGTCCACTGCAAGCACGGAAGGTGCCCTTGAACACATCCCCCACATCCACATAAAAGCTAACCGATGTTAATGGGTCTACACGTGCCATTTCAAATTACCTCCTTGTTTTTATTCAGCCACTGCTCCGCCGCCAGCCCACTGGCTGATGCGGAAGATGACAAACTCAGCCGGCTTCACCGGTGCCAGTCCAATCTCGATGATGAGCTGACCAGCATCCCTTACCTCAACCGGATTGAGCTCTTCATCGCACTTGACGTAGAAACCCTCAGCGGCGGTAGCGCCAAAGAGAGCTCCATCTCTCCATACTCGGGTGAGAAAAGCCCTGACATCCCGCTTGACGCGCTCCCAGAGGTCCATATCATTGGGTTCAAAGACCACCCACTGGGTACCCAGCTCAATGGACTTCTCCACAAAGTTAAACAGCCGCCTTACGTTGATGTAGCGCCACGATGCGTCACTGGAAAGCGTCCTGGCCCCCCATACCCGAATACCGCGGCCGGGGAAGGCACGGATGCAGTTAACGCCGATGGGATTGAGGATATCCTGCTCACTCTTGGTTATCTGCATTTCCACTGCCATTGCCCCCCTTATCACTTCATTGGCTGGTGCTTTGTGAACACCACGCTCGGTGTCACTGCGGGCATAGATACCAGCTATGTAACCACACGGTGGCATCAGGACACTCTCGCCATTGCCCAACGGGTTGGCCACCCTAATCCAGGGGTAGTAGACGGCGCCATACTTGGTGTCATAGCCGGCCTCCTTCATCCGCCAGTCCTTGACCTGCTGCGGGGTTAGCCCCGGCGGGCAGTCCAGAATGGCAAAGCGGTCCTTCATGTTCTCGCAATGAGCAATCATGGCCAGTTGCACCGCCTTGACTCCTTCCATGGACAGGTGACCTGCCTGATAGAGAGCCATGAGGTCAGGAGCACAGACCATGGTAACCTCATCAGCGACCTCAAAACCAGAAAGACCGGTCCGCTCGGCAGCATCGCCAACAATGACGTCACTGGAAACCTTAGCCAGAGCGGTAGACTTAACTTCACCAACTGCCAGCGAATAGCTACCGGGGTTAGGCGCTCGCTCCGCCAGACTCAAAGCCGATTCCTTCTCGGCTACCCGAACCAGCTTGGACTCCTTGTTTACCACGTCCATTACATTGCGCGCCCCCTTCGCCTTGCTAAAAGTAAGGTTCTCAAATACCTCTTCGGTGGTGCCACGGCGCACAATTAGATTGAACTGGTCTTCGGGGACATCTTCACCGCTCGGCTTAACCACCTCCACTGAAATCTCAGCTCCGGCGACACCAGCTTCCAGGGCAGAGACGGTCAAGCTCTCAATGGATGGCTGGGCATGGCTGGGCAGGGCAGCTACCGCTTTTGGCTCGGCAGCTTCCTCCTCGCCGCCAGGGAGTCGGGTAACGTAGCAGCGGCCACCCCCATTCATGAAGTAGCCAAAGACGGCCGGGGCTAAATAGACGCCCTTAATGAAGCCACCGAAGGTGTTGACGAACTCCGTCCAGTTGGGGATAAAGGTTGGCTGGTTGACTGGTCCCTGCTCGGCGAAGCCGACAAAGGCAGCCATCGCGGTACCCACCCCCTCAATGGGCTTGGCACCCTTGTCTACCTCTTCGACATATACACCTGGGGAAAGATATTCTGGTGACATAATAATCTCCTTTCTGTGAATACTCGTGCCGGACCGGGTTTTAAATTGTCCCCTACCGGCACCTTAGGGACAACCCTACCCCTTCATTTCCATTGACTATCTCATTTGTCACCTCCTTTATGCCAATGTGGCACTTTATCACACTTCCAGGTCGTAGCTGGCATTGGGTACGGTAACCGAAGTTTCTTGGACTTTCTTGCCCGACACCAGCACCTGAAAGGTATGCTTCCCCTCTGGAAGTTTGCGGAAGGAGTAGCGCCCCTGGTCGTCCGTCTCGGCAGTCATTCTAGCTTCTTTAGCAACCACTGTAGCCCCGGGGATACCCAGAGTTGGCTTCCCCGCCTCATGCACCACACCAGCAATCTGCACCAGCCGCTCCGCTTCTGTATCCGGTGGTTTGAACTCGATTACCTTTGTCTTGACTAGCGGCGCCGCAAACGCGACGTCAAGGTCAAGAGGCACGGTGACCACATAGTTGATGGATGGCTTGAGCTCGTTATCCAGGGCTGCCCAGAAATCGGCCGGGTTGCTCAAAAGACCATCGGGCTGAGCAGTGGTCGTCTTGATGGGGTAATACTGCCCGGCAAGCTGCCCAGATAATAGCTCCTCGGGGAGGTCAGGATAGCGAGACAAAGCCGCCAGCACATGCCACAGCAGGCGGTGCTCATCTTCAATGTCATTGGTCCACACCGTGATAAGATAAGAGAGGTCTATCCGACCCGGGTTCTTTTTTCTAGTAGCAATGCCATTCTGGTCTTTCTCTATCACCCATTC
>DAOWDD010000145.1 GCA_030639215.1 Dehalococcoidia bacterium | reverse complement strand
TCTCCTCTGCTCATTACAGGCTCTCTACTGGCCACCATTGTTGGCGGCTCAGCAACTATCGGTATGGCCGGGTTGGGTTTTGTCCGTGGTCTAACCGGGGCCTGGTGGCTGCTGGTAGGCAGCATCGGGCTGGTGGTCTCCGGTATTTTCTTCGCCGGAAAGGTGAGGGGGTTTGGACTTTTTACCCTCCCCGAGATGGTGGAGAAGCAATATGACAGTCGGGTTGGACTGGCTGCCTCATTCCTTATTGTCATTGCCTGGGTGGGTGTTCTTGCCGCCCAGATTATAGCTTCAGGGAAGATACTGGGTATCCTGGGGGTGGCTGATCCTGCCCTGTGGATGGTGGTCTTTACCATTGCCTTTGTCGTTTACGCCGTTCTTGGCGGTCAGCAGGCTATCATTCGGACCGATATCGTACAGATAGGAATAGTGCTGGCCGGGATATTCACTTGCCTGGCGCTGGTCCTGTCGCGGCTGGGGGGTTGGGCCGGGTTGGCCAGTTCCCTGCCCCCGGAGCGTTTCGCCTTCCCCGTTAGCTCCCAGTTCGGCGGCGGTGAGCTTGCCTCACTCCTTTTGCTGGTGGGCTTGACCTATCTTGTCGGGCCTGATATCTATTCTAGGCTGTTTTGTGCCAGGGATGCTGGGACAGCCAGGGTATCGGTACTCTGGACCGCCCTGATTATCGTCCCGGTTGCTTTCGCCATTACAACGATTGGTATGGGGGCTTCGGCCCTGTTTCCCCAGATTGCCTCCCCGGAGCAGGCCTTCCCCGTGGTAATAAATGAGGTGTTGCCCCCCTTTATTGGCGGAATCGTACTGGCTGCCCTGCTTGGTGCGGTGATGTCCTCGGCTGATACTATCCTCTTCAGCGCCAGTACGATACTGGCTGTGGATATAATCGGTCGTTTCCGACCGCTCACTCAGGCAAAGACCCTGTTCTACTCTCGCTGGATGCTCGTGGTCTTGGGGGTAGTCGCTTTGCTGCTGGCCCTAGCTCTAAGGGGAGTGATAAGTGCCCTCCTTTTTGCCTACACGGTATATACCGCCGGGTTGATTGTGCCGGTAATCGCTGGCTTCTACCGGGAGAGATTGAAGGTAACTCCCCGGGGAGCACTGGCGGCGATTGTAGGTGGCGGGTCGGCGGCCCTTGCCAGTAGAATACTTGACATACAGTATCTGGACTTGGGCAGTCTGGCAATCAGCGCCTCACTGCTTTTTGTCGTGAGTTTTATTGACAATCGGCATAAAACGGCTTGACGGCTGATATGGCATCTAGTAGAATTTCTTCTAGTGGGCGGTTAGCTCAGTTGGTCAGAGCGCTGCGTTGACATCGCAGAGGTCAGTGGTTCAAGTCCACTATCGCCCACCATACTGTACGGTAGACAGAACTACTGCAATCTCCGTATTTACGGAACCGACTGAAACGGGAATGGTATAGGTAACAGTCACCTTGCCTCTTGTAACTCTCACTTTTCCAGGTGTAGTGTCACCTTCATCTGTTTAGAAAATGTTTAGTTTCTGAAGCAAAGATTTAGTGTTTGTTTAGTTTTCACGTGATATTATGGCTTGCGTAGGTCAGGTGTGCGGATTGCCTTGGGATGTGATGCCGGCGAAGAGGGGTCATCAATTAATCCGCGATAAGCTAATCCGCTGGAAACCCTGTTCTTAATCTGCTAAGCTCTATTGTCTCCTGGACGGAGTGTAAGTCATATGAGCGTATTTAAGGAATACGGAGCACAAGATGGCTAATAAGACGCTGCCACCTCGGAATACGATTGGGGTATTTGCCTTCCTTATGATAACGGGCTCGATGATCATAAGCACGCGCACCTACCCCGCGTTTGCCGAAGCAGGCTTTAGCCTGGTGTTCTACATAGTAGTCGGCGCCCTGTTCTTTTTCATCCCCAGCGCGCTGGTTTCGGGTGAGCTTGCCACAGGTTGGCTAAAAAAGGGGGGTGGTGTCTATACCTGGGTAAGCGAGGCATTCGGCAAGCGTTGGGGTTTCCTGGCGATATGGCTCCAGTGGATGATGAGCACTTTCGCTCAAGTCACCATTATCTATTTCATAGCCGGGTCGCTGGCATATCTCATCAATCCTGCCTTGAATGATAGCGCTCTTTTCCGGTTCTTAGTGGTGGTAATCGTATATTGGGGGGCAACCTTTCTGAATTTCCGCGGCACTGTAATGACCGGCCGCATCGCAACGGTGGGCTTCCTGGGAGGGGTCGTTGGACCGGGCATATTCATTGT
>DAOWDD010000020.1 GCA_030639215.1 Dehalococcoidia bacterium | reverse complement strand
GGTACCGGCCAGCGTGTCATATACTACCCGACCCACCCGGTAGGCCCCCTCTGGGGACAGGGTCAGCCTCTTCCCGTCAAAGTAGTAGCTGCTCTTCTTCCCCGAAGTAAGGGTAAACTCACCCTTAAGGAAGGCCCCCACCTCAACGGCAATCTCTCGAATCCTTCTGGCGCTCTCCGTATCGAGCCCCAACTCCAGGGTAGGATATACTCCCATAATATAACCCTCCCACCTGAGGCCAACCGACCTAGTCTATAGTAGCATATAAGCCCCGCTCCCGGATATAATCAGCCACCGGTCCGGGAACAAGATGGCGAACGGGCAGGCCCTGAGCGACCCGCCGTCTGATTTCCGAAGCGCTGATATCAACACGCGGTGCCTTGAGCAGAATAACGCTCTTGGTTATCCCGGGGACGAGAACCTCTAGAGAACGGGGGTCAGGAAGCGGACAGCCCGGTCTGGGGACCGCCACCAGACGGCACATACTGACCAGCCGGGCCGGCTCCCGCCACCGGGGCAGTTCAGCTAGATTATCCCAGCCCAAGATAAAAAACAGCCCGTCCCCATCTCCAAGTTGGCTTCTCAGTTGAGCAATGGTATCGACGGTATAAGAAGGCCCGGCCCGCTCTATCTCCACGGTAGTTAACCGATAGCAGGGCTTACCGTTAATGGCCAAGCGTATCATCTGGACGCGGTGCTCTCCGGCCGAAACCGGACCGCCTGTCCTGAGCTGCGGCTGACCAGCCGGCACAAAGAGAATCTCATCCAGAGCGAGCCGGGCCGCTACCTCCCCGGCAACCGCCAGGTGCCCGTTATGAACCGGGTCAAAGGTGCCCCCCAGCACCCCTCTCTTCATACCGACTTCACCCCCATCCGGAATCCCGCGGTATTCTTCACCCTAGCTCCAGTCCCACTCTAAACTGCCGCAACGCACCTTATCACCGGGACTTATCCCCAACCTCCTTAAAGCCCGGCTGATTCCCCGCCGCTCAAGGTGTCTTCTGACATACCAGTAGACTTCAGTCTCAGCCGTACCCGTCCTGGCTATGATACGCTCTAGTTCAGGCGCCGTAATAACAAAGGTATCGCCGTCCTTATGTACGCATAGGTCAGTACCACGCGGCAGGGGGTGAAAGACCTTCTCGCTAACCTTCTCCCCGGCCTCTCGCTTAACCGCAGCCTCATCCAGCATCTTCAGCGTTTCCGCCATAAGCTCATCCACCCCTTCGCTAGTTGCGGCGGAGATGAAAAGAGGTGAAGTTCCCACAGCACTAAAGGTAATGCCAATCTCAGCCATCCTCGACCTGACCTGGGGCAGGTCAATCTTGTTCACCGCTACCAACTGCGGCTCCCTGGCCAGAGCCGCAGCAAACAGGCCAAGCTCCGCATTCACCTGAGCCACGTCTTCCGCCGGAGCGGCAGAGCCGCCGTCAACCAGGTGAATCAGCACTCTGGTACGGGTAATATGACGCAGGAAATCGTGACCTAGACCCCGACCGAGATGAGCGCCCTCGATTAACCCCGGAATCTCCGCCAGCACCAGGCTTCGCCCCCCGACTTCAATGACACCCAGGACAGGTTCCAGGGTAGTGAAGGGGTAGGCGGCTATTTTGGGCCTGGCCGCTGATGAAGCCGCCAGCAGGGTAGACTTACCGCAATTAGGATAACCGATGATGCCGACATCGGCGATGAGCTTAAGCTCCAGTACTACCTCCTTTTCCTCTCCCACCTCCCCACTCTGAGCAATCCGCGGGGCCTGGTTGGTAGAGGAAGCAAAGTGGACATTGCCCAGTCCCCCCACCCCACCCCGGGCAATCACTTCCCGCTGCCCCGGCTGCCCTAAATCAGCAACCGGGATACTTCCGCCATCCTGCGCCCTGTGCGTTACCACAGTGCCCAAGGGAACAGCCAATACTAGGTCCTTCCCGTTCTTCCCGTGCATCTTCTTCCCCATTCCATCCTTACCGTCGCCCGCCCGGTAGAACCTCGTCTGATTATACCTGCGCAGGGTGCTGACGCTGGGGGAGGCCTCTATAAGCACACTCCCCCCACCTCCACCATCCCCCCCGTCCGGACCGCCAAAGGGGACGAACTTCTCGTGCCGGAAGCTCACTGCCCCGTCGCCCCCTCTACCTGCCCTTACCCTTATCTCCGCTGTATCAAACATACCCTCTCCAGCCGCAAGTTATCGAATACCACAGTTATTATAATCTTATCCTAAATAGAATCCTATATGGTAGTTTTAATCATAGTAGTAATAGGAGATTATGATAGGTCGGTATAGGGGAACAGGCATAAAAGGGTTATTTAGTGGTATCAATTTTAGGGGAAAGCGAGCGTCCTTGCTCGGGGGCTTTTCAATGATTTTGCGGACTTATCAAAAAACTGCTCACTGCTTTGCAAAATCTTTGCCGTTTCGATGCGCTCTTAGGGTGTGAGGGGGAGAATTAAAGGAGAGGGCCGGAGGGAGGGCTGATGGTTAGGGCTCTTTTATTCAGGGAGGACCTGCTCACGGATGGCGGCTACCTTGCGCTTAAGGTAGGGGCTTGAGCTGATTTCAGCGGCTATTTTTTCACAGGCGTGGCTAACGGTGGAAGGGTTCCGGTTGCCCAGCTCTTTACCGATTTGGGCCAGCGGGCAGCTGGTCTCATGGCGGATAAGGTACATTGCTATCTGCCTGGCCAGGGTGGTCTCCTTGTCCCGCTTCAGGCTCTTCAGGTCGGTGAGCGAAAGCTGGAAGCTGCTGGCTACGGCTTCTGACAGCAGGGCGGGAGTTATCGGGGTGCTGCCGGGCGTCTTGTCGGCGATATTCTCCAGTGCCTTAGCGGCCAGGTCCGGGGTAGCCCTGGCCTTAAGGAGCCTGGCGTAGGCGATAACCCGGTTGAGGTTGCCCTCCAGCTCCCTTATGTTCTGCTGGATCTTCCGGGCGATAAACTCCAGTGCGTCTGGAGCAATGCTCTCTCCCCTCTGCTTGGCCTTGGTCTGGAGGATGGCCAGGCGCGTTTCAAAATCAGGCGGCTGGATGTCGGCAATAAGCCCCCACTCGAAGCGTGAGCGCAGCCTCTCGGCCAGCCGTGGTATTGATTTTGGCGGGCGGTCGCTGGTAATAATAATCTGGCGGTTAGCGTTATGCAGCTCGTTAAAGGTGTGGAAGAAACACTCCTCAGTCTGCTCCTTGCCGCTGATAAACTGGATGTCGTCAATCATCAGGACATCGGCGCTTCTGTACTTACTGCGGAACTCCTTTGTCTGTCTCTCCTGGATAGCGCTGATAAACTCGTTGGTGAACTGCTCACAGCTAGCGTAGTGTACCCGGAGGTGCTTGGCTGAGACCAGATGGCCGATGCCGTGTAGCAGGTGGGTCTTACCCAGGCCGACCCCCCCGTATATGAAGAGGGGGTTATAGCTGTGTCCGGGATCCTCAGCTATCCCTAGGGCAGCAGCGTGGGCGAGCCGGTTGGAGCTGCCGATAACGAAGGAGTCAAGGGTGTATTTCAGGTTGAACATGGTGGAGACGGGGCTCGCCGCCGGTGGTATTTCTTTTACGTCACCGCCGGTAGCGGCTGTGTGTTGGTCCTGGCTGGCTACCTTGAAGAGGACGGTAATATCACGGTGAGTAATCCCAATCAGCGTTTTCTCAATCAGGGAGCGCTGGTTCCGGTCCAGATATTCAGCAACGAAGGTATTGGGCACGCCGATGGTAAATTGATCGCCTTCACAGCTCAGGCCTGAGGTTTTCCCAAACCAGGTCTGGTAGTTATGCTTGCTGACCTGGACCTGCAACTCGCCTAAGGCGGACTCCCAGGTTCGTGGGGCTGAGTCTGCTTCCATAGAACCCCTTTCCTCTAGTTCTTATCACTGTATATCTTTACTGGACTGGTTTGGTAGAGTCCGTGGTGGTTGGGGGAAGAGATTCGGGACGACAATATTAATAATAGCAGGTGCTCTTGCTGGGGTGGCAAGATATTTAGCGCTGGTTTTGGGGCGTTTTTAGCTCCTCTTTTCCCTATGGAAGGTCTTTCATACTTGTCTTTTTATTTGATATTCGCCCGTCAGCTTGCAGAAGTCGGGTTGGCGAAAAAATTCTTTTGGTGCTAATATTTACTCGGCGGGATACTTCACCGGTGAGTGGCAGCTATGGGGAGCCCCAGGAATAGGGTGTGAAGGAGAGCACCTTTTTGTCGGGATGGCAAGTTTTCTGAGGCTGGTTTTGGGGCGTTTTTAGCTCCTCTCTTCCCTATGGAAGGTCTTTCATGCTTGTCTTTTTATTTGATATTCGCCCGCTAGCTTGCAGAAGTCGGGCTGGCGAAAGAATTTCTTGGGTTATTTATGTCTAGCTAGAGGGGGGTTAATTTGCGGGTTGTATTTATGGGGAGCCCGGAGTTCGCCGTGCTGCCCCTTGAGCACCTTATTCTGAACGGGTATCATATCCCGGCCGTCTATACCCAGCCGGACCGGCCGGCGGGCAGGGGGCGCGGCCTGTCTCCCTCACCGGTGAAGAGGGCGGCCGAGCGCTTGAGTCTTTCGGTAGTGCAGCCGGACAGCTTTCAGAAGATGGAGGTGGTCTCGGGGCTGGCCTCCTTCCAACCTGATGTCATCGCCGTGGCAGCCTTTGGTCAAATTCTGCCCCGGTCGGTGCTGGACATCCCGCGCTGTGGCTGTATCAATCTGCACCCCTCTCTTTTGCCACGGTTTAGGGGGGCATCGCCGGTGGCATCGGCTATTCTGGCCGGTGAAGAGTTTACCGGGGTCAGCATTATGCTGATGGATGAGGGTATGGATACCGGGCCGGTACTGGCCCGGGCGCAGATTTCCATTTCGGGGCGGGACACTACCGGCTTGCTGACGGCGAAGCTGTCACGGATATCCGCTCAGTTGCTCCTTTCCGTTTTGCCGCCCTGGGTGCGGGGTAAGCTCTCCCCGCAGCCTCAGGATGAGTCCGGGGCGAGCTACTGCCGTCCGATTTCAAAAAAGGACGGCGAGATTGACTGGCGCCTGTCCGCGGTAGATATATGGCGGCGGGTGCGTGCCTTCCACCCCTGGCCGGGGTGTTATACCAGATGGAGGGGACGGCAGCTAAGGATTATTGAGGCGGCGCCTGTATACGAGGGTAGCGGCGCTGCCGCCGGGCGGGTGGTGGCTCTGATTCCGGCCGGTGAGACGGGAGAGCCGGCATTTGGCGTCGGCACCGGGGAGGCAGTTCTCGGTGTGCTCCGGGTCCAGATGGAGGGGAGACGGGCTATGTCGGCCGTCGATTTTTTGAAGGGGCAGCGGGAGCTGGTTGGGGCGCAGCTACCGTTGAGTTAGGGTCGGGATAGGGTTAGAATTATACCTGGTGTTACCGGGTAACGAAGTAGATTCTATAAGGATATAAGGAGAGTGTTTTGTCTTTACCGCAGAATCTCAACCAGTTTGAGACTTTAGTCAATATTGTCGCCAGGTTGCGCGCCCCCGATGGCTGTCCCTGGGATAGAAAGCAGACCCACGCCTCACTGCGGGAACACCTGCTTGAGGAGTCCTATGAGGTGCTGGAGGCCCTGGACAGGAGGGAACATGAGAAGCTCTGTGAGGAGCTGGGTGACCTGCTCTTGCAGATTGTGCTCCATGCTCAGATTGCCGCCGAAGCCGGTGATTTTGAGCTTGGTGATGTCGTCAGGAGGATAAACGCCAAGCTGATTCATCGCCATCCCCATGTCTTTGGTTCGGTGGAGGCGGCAAGTTTCGACGAGGTGCTGGTCAACTGGGAGGCGCTCAAGAAGAAGGAGAGGGACAGGGATGCCTCTATGCTTGGCGGTATACCCAGGCAGATGCCGGCACTGACCTACGCTCAGTCATTACAGCGGCGGGTGGCGCGGGTCGGCTTTGACTGGGAGAGGGATGACGGAGTAATCGATAAGCTGGCCGAGGAGGTCGGGGAGTTTAAGCAGGCGGGCAGCCAGGAGGAGAGGACGGCCGAGTTCGGTGACCTGGTGTTTACGCTGGCTAATATTGCCCGCCGGCTGGGGATTGACCTGGAGTCGGCGCTCAGGGAGACTAACGAGCGCTTCTACCAGCGCTTTGCTCATATGGAGAAGCTCTGTCGCCAGCGCGGCCTTGACCTGGCTAAGTTGTCCCTTGCCGAAAAAGACGCCCTGTGGGAAGAGGCCAAGAAAAACATATAGACATAGCGGTGTTTATATGTTACTATTGGTGGGGAGGCGAAGATTATGGGGACAACCCTGAAGCGCACCACGATTTTCCTTACCGAGGAACAGCACGAGAGGCTCCGCCGCCTGGCTTTTGAGCAGCGGACGTCAATGGCTAAGCTCCTCCGTGATGCCGCCCTGGAGGTACTGGAGGACGAGGAAGACATATCCGAGGGGTTGAAGGCACTGGCTGATGAGGGTGGTACTATCACTTGGGAGCAGTACCAGCTCCAGAGAAGAGAGCGGGGTTCCCGTGGTGAGCTATCGGATTAGCTTAGTGCGGCTCGCCCAGACGCAGCTAGACAGGCTCAGCGGCCGGGACTATCAGGCTATCGCTAGCGCCATCTCCTCTTTAGCGCGTGAGCCCAGGCCGGAAAGGGTTAAGAAGCTGGCCGAGAGCGGCCTGTGGCGCATCAGAGTAGGGCGCTACCGGATAGTGTATGCCATAGATGATGAGAGCAGAATGATTATTGTGGTGCGGGTGGCTTGGCGTAGCGGAGATACCTACAAAAGATTGTAATGGTCGGGGTGAGAGGACTTGAACCTCCGACCTCAGCGTCCCGAACGCTGCGCGCTGCCATCTGCGCTACACCCCGGTACTGATATTATAGGCAGAATTGACCGGTTTCGGCAACAACAACCTTTCAGGAAGGGTTCCGGGGTACGAGTTGAGCTATATTAGTCTTTTGGAATATAATGTGTTCTCACCGGGGGGGAATATTGAAATACTGCGTTTTGATAATTGACGGCGCGGCCGACCGGCCGCTTGCGGAGCGGGGAGGGAAGACCTCTCTGGAACTGGCGTATACGCCTAATCTGGATGCGATGGCGCAGGAGGGTACCGTGGGGCTTGTCCGCACCGTGCCGGCGGGGATGGAGCCCAGCAGCACCTGCGCCTGCATGTCGCTGCTCGGCTATGACCCGAGGCAGTACCACCTGGGCAGGGCCGCTATTGAGGCGAGGAGCATGGGCGTTAATATCGATGAGGGCGAGGTCGTCTTCCGCTGCAGTCTGGTGGCGGTGCGCGACGGCAGGATGTGGGACCATAGCGCCGGTCATATCAGCAGCAGCGAGGCCCGGGAGCTTATCTCCGCTCTGGAGAAAGGTCTTGGCGGCGGGGGTGTTCACTTCTATCCCGGCGTCAGCTACCGGCACATCTGCAAGTTGAAGGGACAGGAGGATACCCTGGAGGCTGCCTGTACGCCGCCCCACGATATCCCGGATAGGCCCGTTAGAGAGTTTCTGCCTAAGGGTCCGGGGAGTGGG
>DAOWDD010000091.1 GCA_030639215.1 Dehalococcoidia bacterium | reverse complement strand
GCTGCCACGACTGATGCGGATTTTGCCTAAGGGAAGGTCAAGGTCATCGTGAATAAAGAGAAGGTCACCCAACTTGATATCGAATTTCCTTACCAGCAGGACTACCGATTCACCACTGAGGTTCATATAGGTCTGTGGTCTGGCTAAAACAGCTTCGGTGCCGGCTACTCCACCCCTGCCAATACGGGCCTTGCCCTGTTTTTTATCCAGCTTAATACCCTGTGTCCGGGCAAGGTGTTTTAAGCAAACAAACCCTATGTTATGACGGTTATGAGCATAAACCTGTCCCGGATTACCCAGACCTACGATTAATTTCATTATAGTAAACTAATTCCGCCAGTTCCTTAAGGCTATTTCTAGTGCGCCGGATGCCCTGAAGGCGACCTCAACCTGCTCATTGGCCAGATTCTCAGCCAGGTGATATACCTGTTAGTTACGGCACAATAGTCCCGAAAACTCAGCCCATGGACTTTTGATAAGAACGTCTCCTCCTCAAGTGTCAGGTAATGCAGATTCAAGGTTACCAGCACAGCAAAGATGAGGAACACCAAGGCGCCATTGATAAGAAAAATACCAGTCAGGTAAAGGATGAAGAAAAGATAGATCGGATTTCTGGAGATAGCATATATGCCCTGTGTAATAAGCTCACTGTCGTTTTCTTCACGGTTCCCTACCCGCCAGGAATTCCCCAGGGTGACCCAGGCCGCGGTAAAAACTATGAACCCCAGAATTACCAGTATCATACCGGCAAGTTCAGTCTGTACTGAATCAATCAATCTAATCTCCAGGGACGGAGGCAGGAACTGAGTCTCAGGGCTAACGATACCGGTGATCATTACGGCAAACCAGGTAATTATAGCTGCAATCAGGGAAATCGTCAGGACACCCCGCACCTTATTACTATCGATGGTAACCGCTATAGCCCTGACTCTATTATGCCAGCGTAGATATAGTATCCTCCCTGCGAACAAGGAAACATACAGGATAAATACGATAATCTGAAAGTGGTCCAGGAAACTGCTCATTCTGTAGCTCCGATAGAGGCCATCAGGCTTTCTCCCCCAGCAGTTTAAGGAACTCTTCCTCAGTGAGCTGCTTGATGCCCAATGCCCGGGCGCGGGCCAGTTTTGACCCGGGCTCAGCACCTGCTACCAGGTAGGTAGTCTTCCTGGTGATATCACTCTTGACTGTACCGCCCAGCGCTTTTATACGGGCTTCCGCCTCCGACCGGCTGGACGTATCCAACCGGCCGGTAATAACAAATTCCTGTCCGGCTAAAGGCAGCCCTTCCAGCCCGGCCTCTTCTTCTTCAGGGCTGACCCCGGCATCTTTTAACCTCTGGATAATCCTTTTGTTTTCTTCCTGCCGGAAAAAGGCTAAGATGCTGTCGGCAATCTTGGGACCGATAGAGGGAACAGTTAAGAGACCCTCTCGGGATGCCTCAGCCAGTCTATCTATGCTGCCAAAGTGTTTTGCCAGAAGCTCCGCCGTCTCTCCCCCGACATGCCTTATCCCCAGAGCAAAGATAAGCCTGGAGAGCGGCCTATCTTTGCTCTCCTCAATAGCCTTAAGCAGATTGCCCGCACTCTTTTCTCTCATTCCCTCCAGCTTTAGCAGCTGCCCCTTCTTTTTCTTGAGGTCGTAGAGGTCAGCTATGTCCTTGACCAATCCCTGTTCAAATAGTATGCTGCTCAAGTTTTCTCCTATCCCTCTGATATCCACAGCTCCCCGGGAGGTGAAGTGCTCAATGCGCTCTTTCACCTGGGCCGGGCAGGCGGCGTTGGAGCAGTAGTACATTGCTTCACCTTCAAGCTTGACCACCTCAGCCTGGCACTCCGGGCAAGCGGGGCGCTCCTTCTCCTTATCGAATATCGCCTCCAGCAGGCTGAATTCCTTCTCCTCACCCGTGCGTTTGCTGACCACCGGCCCTACCACCTGGGGTATCACCTCACCGGCGCGCTGGACAACAACCATATCACCCTTACGGATATCCTTCCGCCTGATATCTGCTTCATTATGTAAAGCTGCCTGTTTAATGGTCACCCCCCCTACTGCGACCGGCTCCAGAACGGCATATGGGTTAAGGGTGCCGGTCCTACCGACACTAATCCTGATTTCTTTCAGCCGGGTGATGCCCTGAATAGCGGGGAACTTATAGGCTACCGCCCACCGCGGCTCACGACCAACGTCCCCCAGCCTTTCCTGCCACTCCAGCGAATCGACCTTGACCACGATACCATCGGCTTCATAAGAGAGGCTTTCCCGCTCATTCACCCAGGTCTGATAATAGCCTTCCACCTCCTCAATACTGTTAAGCAGCCGGCTATTGGGGTTCACCTTAAAGCCCAGTGACTTGAGGTACTCCATACCTTCCCAGTGAGTCGGAGGTGTCGGTCTACCCTCAGCATAGCCCAGCATATAGATATACATATCCAGCGGGCGTTTGGCGGTAATACGGGGGTCAAGCTGGCGTACTGAGCCCGCCGCGGCATTTCTGGGGTTAGCAAAAAGGGGGAGGCCTTCCTCAGCCCGTTCCCTGTTCAGCTTGGCAAAGCCGGTCCTGGGCAGAAAGACTTCACCACGCACCTCAAAGCGAGGCGGCGCCTCCTTGGATACGGATAGGGGTATACTTCTGATAGTCCTCAGGTTCTGAGTGATATTCTCACCGCGCAAGCCGTCACCACGGGTAGCCCCGATGATTAGCTGACCGTCAACATAGGTCAAAGCTACCGCCAGCCCATCAATCTTGTGCTCACAGACGAAGTTGGATGGCTGCTCCCCCAGTAGCTTTACGATTCGGGTATACCAGCCCCCTAGCTCCTCTCTATCAAAGACATTACCCAGTGATAACAGGGGGAGCGGATGCTCCACCACACCAAATGCTTCTACCGGAGCAGCACCGACGCGCTGAGTGGGCGAGTCCGGAGTCAGCAACGATGGGTATTCTGCCTCCATCTGCTCCAATTCTCTCATCAGCGTGTCATATTCGGCATCGCTGATTTCAGGGTCATCCAGCACATAATAGCGGTAGTTATGATGGTTAAGCTGAGCCCTTAACTGCTCTATTCTTTCAGTTACCTGAGTTGAGTTCTCCACCTATTTACCCTATGGTGTGTGACTTAAACAGATTATATCATATACGCCGCACAGTCATATTACACTGCACCCATCCGGATTTGCGCCTCTCCTGCCGAATAAAGTAGACTTAAGAGGATGCCGAATATTGAGGAAAGCAGAGAGACCAGATAGGTATGGCTGAGATTCGTCCCTTTCGAGGGGTGCGATATAATGAGCGGCTGGTCCAGGATATTTCATCGGTTATCTGCCCTCCCTATGATATTATCACCCCCGAGACGGAACAGGCGCTTC
>DAOWDD010000124.1 GCA_030639215.1 Dehalococcoidia bacterium | reverse complement strand
TCGGCAATCGCCGCCCTGGCCTGGATCGCCTCCGACTCCTCCACCAGAGGGCAGAGAATGAACGCCTGATGGCCCTCGGCTGCCTGACGGCGCAGAAAGGCATAGGCGCTGTTCCGCTGCTCAGGCCTAAGCCACTTTGTCTTTATCACCTGTCTGCCGGGAGGCAGCTGGTCGATAACCGACAGATCAAGGTCGCCGTACAGGGTCAGGGCCAGCGTGCGTGGAATGGGCGTTGCTGTCATTACCAGGACGTGAGGGTTAAACCCCTTCTGGCGGATTGCCGAGCGCTGGGCAACACCAAAGCGGTGCTGCTCATCTATCACCGCCAGCCCCAACCGGGAGAAGGCTACCCCCTTTTGAATCAAGGCGTGGGTCCCGATAACAAGGTCTACCTCTCCATCCGTAATACGCTGCTTAAGCTCCTCCTTCTTTTTCAGGTTAATATCACCAATCAAAAGCGCCACGTTAATAGGGCGAGCAAACAGACCGGAATAGCGGTAGAGATTTTCTTCTTCTTTCTCCTCGCTGCTCACCCCGGAGAGGAGTTTCCGGATGGTAGCAAAGTGCTGCTCGGCCAGGATTTCAGTGGGTGCCATAAATGCTCCCTGATAGCCATTAACCGCCGCCATCAGTAAGGCGGCGGTAGCCACCACTGTCTTACCGCTGCCCACCTCCCCCTGCAATAGGCGGGACATCGGCTGCGCCCGCTCCAGGTCGACCATTATCTCCTGAAGCACCCTCTGCTGGGCCGGGGTCAGTTCGAAGGGCAGAGACTTAAGAAAGGCATCCAGCACCGCTGCGTCGATATTGAAAGGATTACCCGGCTGGCTCTCCTGCCAGTCACGCTTCTTGCTCAACACACCCAGCTGGAGAAGAAAGAGCTCGTCAAAAGCAAGGCGGGCTCTTGCCCGGTCCTTAAGCGCTTCATCATCGGGGTAGTGCGCCTGACCTATCGCCTGGAACAACTCGAGAAGGTTATGCCGCTCTCGCACCTCTTGAGGCAAGAAGTCCTCGAGCAGCACTACCCACCGGTCAACAGCCTCTTTCATCAGCTTCCTCACCTGACGGGAGCGCAGCCCCGAGGTTAGGGGGTAGATGGGAACCAAACGCCCGGTGTGGACCAAGTCCTCATCCCCAACCTGCTCCCACTCCGGCGATTCAAAGACGTGCCTGCCGTTAAACAATCCTACCCGCCCGCTGATAACTATCCGGGTGTTGGTAGCCAGTTTCTTGGCCAGGTAGGGGTTGTTGAACCATACCACGCGGACATTACCCGTCTCGTCACCGACAACGGCTTCCGTGCTGCGCCGGCCGCCCAGCCTGACCTCCTGGGCCTGCCAGACATTGGCAACTATCGTCTCTTCTTCACCCTCAGTAAGCTGGGAGATATATTTCCTCTGGCTGTAGTCAAGGTGACGGTGGGGAAAGAAATAGAGCAGGTCACGGACCGTACTGACACCCAGCTTTTTGAACCTGGCGGCCAGGCTCGAGCTAACACCCTTAACCGCGGTAACTGGTAAATCAAGGGACTTATCAGTTACCACCCCCTGCTTTTTCGGCATTGCCGCCGGCCGGCTCGCCGGGGAGGGTGGTCTGGCTTTCCCCTTTTCTTCCTCCTGGTCCTCCAGTTCGGCCAGAAAGCCCAGTACGCCCTCTACCCACTCGGCACGCTGACTATGACTTAGAGAGGCATAACCAGGATTGCCCAGATTCAGTTCACTAGAGCGGGTGAGGAGCTTCGGACTGTCTAATGACCCTGTCACCTGTCCTGTCCAGTGGTGGAGAAACCGGTCCAGACCACCGATTACCGCTGAGTCCGGGTAGCCCTTTTGCTGCTCAAGCTCAAGAATTTTGCGCAGTGACCTAACATCTACTGCCAAGCTTTTTCCTCCGTTTCCCTTCCACAATATGGGACCAGTTACCCATCTAAATATCACCATTATACCGTGCTCCCGTAATAACGCCAAATATCGGCTACCTTACCGGAGCAGGAAGTCAAAGCCCCCTTTCTTGACGGCTGAAGTCAGGGGTTATACAATGGCACTGCTTAAGTAAAATGACCAAGAAATACGATATTATCATTGTCGGCGGAGGCCCGGCAGGAATCTTCGCTGCCTTAGAGCTTTCTCAGGTACCCGACCTCAACATCCTGCTCATCGAGAAGGGTAAGGATATCGATAAGCGCAGTAACCTGGTCTGTGGTCTGGGTGGGGCTGGTGCCTACAGCGACGGCAAGCTGACACTCTCGCCACAGGTGGGGGGACGCCTCCAGGAGTACCTTGGTAAGGACGATACCCAGGCCCTGATTGAATACGTCGATGAGGTGTACCTCAAGTTCGGTGCTCCCGACCAGCTCTACGGAGTAGGTGATGAGATTGACCGGATAAGCCGCCAGGCCTCTCTGGCCGGGCTACGCCTGATACCGGTGCCGCTCCGCCATCTGGGCACCGAGCACTGCCGCTCCGTACTCAGGGGGATGCGGGACTACCTGATTTCACGCCTGGAGCTTAAACTCGAGACAGTGGCCTCTTCCATCATTGTAGATAACGGTAAAGTCAAAGGGATTGAGACCGCCAGTGGGGAGAGGTTTGAGTGCGATTACCTGATTCTGGCTCCCGGCCGGGAAGGGGCTGACTGGCTACTAACACAGTCAAAACTTCTTAATCTAACGATACATAATAACCCGG
>DAOWDD010000002.1 GCA_030639215.1 Dehalococcoidia bacterium | reverse complement strand
TCGAGCCGACAGCCTCGATACCTCTGGACAAGGAAGTATATCAATACGATGTTGAGCTAAAGTCCCTGCTTGAGCTGCCCGATAGCTCCAGGGCGGTTATGGCAGTTAATGATTTGATGGCTAAGCTCCTTACTTGAGCTGCCGCCGTAAGGAAAGAGAGCTAATCGAAAAAGACAAGAGACAACATGGGGAAGCCCGGGAACTGAAATATAAACAAAATATAATGGAGGCAAAAATGACAGCACAGATTATTAGCGGTAAAGAGGTTGCGGAACAAATACGGGAGGAACTAAGACCACGAGTAGAAAAACTGAAGGGGAAAGGGGTAGTCCCTGGCCTGGCAGCAATTCTGGTTGGAGAAGACCCGGCCGCCCTATCCTACCTGCGGGGTATTGCCAAAGGGTGTGAGAAGGTGGGCATATTCACGGAAACAGTCAGCCTACCTGCGGATGTTACCCAGGAGAAGCTGGTGGCAAAAGTCGAGGAACTCAACAATAACTCCAAGTTCCACGGCATTATTATTCAGCGTCCCCTGCCCCAGCAGATAAACGAAAGCGCTATCTTAAAGCTGCTGGCCACGGAAAAAGATGTCGACTGTCTCAACCCGATAAGCATGGCCAAGCTGATGACCCGTGAAACGGGTGGCTTTGCCCCCTGTACCCCGTCGGCTGTTATCGAACTGCTCGACCGCTACAAGGTTGAAATTGATGGCAAACGGGCCGTCATTGTCGGTGGGGCTGGGAATATCGGCAGGACCACTGGTATCATGCTTTTAAATCGGTGGGCAACTGTGATATTATGTGACTACAAGACGGTAGAACCCGCTGCCGAGTACCAGAGGGCTGAGATTCTGGTAAGCACCGTAGGCAGAGCAAAGATGGTAAAAAAGGATATGGTAAGCCCCGGGACTGTGGTAATTGATGTCGGCGTGAGCATGGCCGAGGATGGCAAACTAAGTGGAGATGCGGACTTTGATGAGGTAAGCCAGGTGGTCGGAATGATAACCCCGGTACCGGGAGGAGTTGGTGCCGTAACCACAACAATACTGCTGGCTCATACTGTTGAAGCTGCGGAAAGGTTAAGCAAATAAGAATAGCTACGATACTTGACGGCAGGAAGACATCGGCTGAGATAAGGGAAGAGCTTAAACAGCAAACGGGAAGCCTCAGAGAGAATGGTGTAATTCCGGGAATCACCGGGATTCTTGTTGGCGAGGACCCGGGGTCAGCCAGTTACATCCGGCTCAAGGAAAAGGCGGCTAACGAACTAGGCATCCGCACGGAGATGTTAAGACTCGCCGAAAACACGCCCGAGCCGGACCTGCTTAAAGAGATTGAGCGGCTTAATGCGAATGATGGGATTCACGGCATCTTCATCCAGCTCCCTCTACCGGAACACATCGATGAAAATAAGGCCCTAAACGCCGTCTCACCTGATAAGGATGTGGACGGGTTTCATCCAACCAATGTGGGTAAAGCCTGGCTGGGCCAGAAGGCGTTTCTGCCCGCGACCCCTATCGGCATCCATGAACTGCTGGTGCGCTATGGCTACGGTAACCTCAAGGGAAAGAACGTGGTGATTGTGAATGTGGACAACCTGGTCGGAAAGCCGCTCGCCTCAATCTGGGCCCAGGAAAAGATAGGGACCAACGTGACGCTTTGCCATCCCTTAACTCCGGATCTAGCACACTACACCCGCCAGGCAGATATACTCGTTGTCGCCGTCGACAGAGTAAAATTCATTACCGCGGATATGGTCAAGGAGGGCATAATAGCCATCGATTTTGGTGCCAGCTACATAAAGGACCCTTCCAGCGACAAGGAAAAGCTGGTCGGTGACCTAGACTTTGATGCGATTAAAGAGAAGGCCGAGGCAATTACCCCAGTACCCGGTGGAGTGGGCCCGATGACGGTAACTATGCTCATGCACAGTACGGTCACCGCAGCCAAGCTAGCCAGTGGCCTGTGATAAATAAGGAAGGGGGAGCTATGGAATACAAGATTGTGGAAAGAAGCGCTCCAGGCAGAGAGAAGGTAGAGGTGCTGGGGGAGACCTACGAGGAGGGCAAGCCTGACAGTGAGGACCTCGGCAGGTGGCGGCAAAAGCTAACCAGCAGAGAGGAAAAGCTCAAATATCTACAGACCGGTGAGCGATATTTGTACGGGAAAGACTGGTACGGCAGTGAGAAGAGAAAAAACCCAGCCTGAAGAAAGGAGGTAGAAAATGGCCCTTGAGGTTCCGAAAACACAATATAACGGTAAAATAAGGGAGGTAGTACTTGGCAAGGGAGAGAAGCAGGTAACCGCTGGCGGTGAGACTGCTTACCCTTTTTACCTCTTCGAAGGAGAGATGCCGAGGCTGCCCCGAATAGCCATGGAGGTCTACGACACACCACCAGAGGAGTGGGCCGAGGCTGCCCTGGAGCCCTTTGCCGGAGTAACCGATGACCCGGTAGCCTGGGCGAAAAAATGCGTCACTGATTATGGGGCGGAGTTGGTTGCCCTGCAGCTGGAGAGCACCGACCCCAATGGCCTGGACCGTGGCGCCGATGAAGCAGCGGAGGTGGTGAAAAAAGTAGCTGACGCTATTGACGTACCCTTAATCATCTGGGGCACCGGCAATCAGGAGAAGGACACCGAGGTACTGAGAAGGGTGGCTGAGACCTGCCAGGGGAAAAACCTGATAATCGGACCGGTCGTGGAAGGAGACCACAAGAAGATTGGCGCTCAGGCTATTGCTTATAAGCATACGGTAATTGCATCAACACCTATCGATATAAACCTGGCCAAGCAGCTTAATATCCTGTTGGGAAATCTCGGCGTCCCCGACGAGCAGATTATTATGGACCCCACCGTCAGCGGGATAGGCTACGGTATCGAGTACACCTACTCGGTAATGGAGAGAATGAGGATGGCGGGACTGGTCCAGCAGGATGACAAGCTCCAGTTCCCCATCATCTGTAATCTGGCTAAAGAGGTGTGGAAGACCAAGGAGGCGCACATCCCCACTGAAGAAGCCCCGGCGCTTGGCAATGCTAAAAAGAGGGGCATCCTGATGGAGGCAATATCGGCGATGGTGCTGCTCCTGGCCGGTGGTGATGTGATAATTATGAGACACCCCGAAGCAATTAGGCTGGTTCGAGAGATGATAATTGAGCTCATGGCATCATAATTTTGAGGTGGGGAAAATGGTAGAAAAAGAAAACAAAAGTATTGACCAAGCTACTAATGAGATGATAGAAAAGGCAGCCAGCGACGGATGTAGTGTTGTCTTTGACAGAGCGGAGTCCATGAAACCCTGTCCGATAGGGTCGGTGGGTAGTTGCTGCCAAAACTGTAGCATGGGGCCGTGCCGGGTACCGCTAACCAAAGGCAAGGAAGAGACACCCGAAGCGAAAAAGAAACGAAGGGGTGTCTGCGGGGCTACCGCTGAGACTATCGCCGCTCGCTATTTCGCCCGCATGGTTGCCAGTGGCACAGCTGCCCATAGTGACCATGCTCGTAAGGTAACGGAGACATTCCTCGCTGTGGCAAGAGGGGAGGCGCCGGGTTACCAGATAAAGGACGAGCAGAAGTTACTGCAGCTAGCTCTGGACCTTGGTGTAGAGATTAGTGAGCGAAGTAACGAGGAAATAGCCATTGATATTGGCGAAATTGCCATGAAGGAGTTTGGCAGACAGGAGGGGGAAATCCTGTTTCTCAAGCGAGCCCCCTTAAAGCGGCAGGAACTATGGCGCAAACAGGGGGTTACTCCACGCGGCATCGACAGGGAAGTAGTAGAGATAATGCACCGTACCCATATGGGGGTCGACCAGGAATATAAGAGCCTACTTAAGCAGGCGGTTCGAACGTCACTGGCTGATGGCTGGGGCGGCAGCATGATTGCTACCGAGCTACAAGATGTTATGTTCGGTACCCCGGCCCCCGTTCTGGGCCGGATAAACCTCGGCATTCTTAGGGAGGATGAGGTAAACCTGATTATTCATGGACACGAGCCACAACTGGCTGAGATGCTTGCCGTGGTAGCTCAAGACCCCCAAATTGTGGAATATGCCATATCCAAGGGGGCAAAGGGAATAAACCTGGCTGGTATGTGCTGTACCGCCAATGAGATATTAATGCGTCACGGCATACCCCTCGCCGGCAATTTTCTGCAGCAGGAACTGGCTATTGTTACCGGCGTACTGGATGCCATAGTAGTCGATGTTCAGTGCATTATGCAGGGTCTGGCCGATGTAGCCCAGTGCTACCACACCAAGGTTATCACCACCGACTCTCGAGCTCGTATTGAAGGTGCTATGCATATTGAATTCGATGAACATAATGCCGCAGAAATTGCCCGGGATATTATCAGGACAGCCATTGATAACTTCCCCAATCGGAGCGGTAGCATTCGGGTTCCGAAACAAGAAACTGACCTCATTGCCGGCTTCAGTCACGAGACTATTAATTACCTTATGGGTGGTCTGTTCCGGGCATCCTATCGTCCTTTGAACGATAATATTATTAACGGAAGGATACGGGGGGTGGCTGGTGTTGTTGGTTGCAATAACGCCAGGGTTACTCATGATAGCGCTCATGTTGCCATGGTTAAGGAGCTTATCAAGAATGATGTCCTGGTTTTGCAGACTGGCTGTAGTGCCATGGCCTGTGCCAAAGCCGGCCTGATGGTTCCTGAAGCAGCCGCCGAGTATGCCGGTGAAGGACTGGCATCAGTATGTGAAGCTATTGGTATTCCACCGGTGCTGCACCTGGGCTCCTGCGTTGATAATGCCCGTATTTTGGTTGCGGCGACGATGATGGTCAAGGATGGCGGTTTAGGTGATGATGTCAGTGACCTGCCTGTAGCCGGAGCCGCTCCGGAGTGGATGAGTGAGAAGGCAATCTCAATCGGTCAGTACTTTGTCGGCTCAGGAATATTTACTGTATTCGGCGTAAACTGGCCGACTCTGGGTAGCAAGGGGGTAACTGATTTCCTATTTAAGGATTTTGAGGAGATGTATGGTGGTATGTGGGCCTTTGAGGCAGACCCGATTAAGGCAGCTCAACTGATGATTGAGCATATTGACAAAAAACGTAAGGCGTTAGGTATTGATAAGGCCCGAGATAGAATTCTTTATGATATGGAAGCGAGGCGCGAACTGGACGCAGCCTAAGAGACAAAATCCCAAGGTTGGAAGGGGAGAATAATGTCAAAGATAATTGCATCAGCCGCTATCCGCGGAGCCCACAAGATTGTAGGTCAGGCTAATGAGAAATGGCGGGAAGCAATGGAGAAGTGGGGGGCTAATGAGCCGATAGGCTTCCCCAATACCGCCTATTACCTCCCGGTAATCTACGGAATACTGGGACTCAAGGTGGAGAAGCTGGGTGATGCCGAGCCGGTACTGGAAAGATGTCGGTCTCTGCTGCCGCCGCCGGTAAGAGAAGAGCACCCTCTACCCTATCTGGCGCCGGCGCTCGATGCCGGGATGGCAACCTTCTTCGCCGAGGAAATCATCGAGGCCATCAGGTATCTGGAGCAGCCCGATTTTTATACCAAGCAGGAAGATACCACCGAGAGTTCCATCTGGCTGGGGGCTGCCGATGATATCATTCTGAGGAAGCGGGGGGTCGAGTTTGTCGACGGTACCGCCCCGGGCTTTGCTGCTATCGTCGGCGCGGCACCGAACCCGGAGATAGCCAAGAAGGTAGCCCAGGAGCTTCAGGAGAAGAACCTTTATATCTTTATGGCCGCCCAGTACAACGGGCAGAGTTTTGCCGAGCAGCTCCTAGAGGCCGGCGTACAGATCGGATGGCCAACCCGCCTGGTCTCCTTCGGCCCCGATATCACCTCAGCCGTATTCGCTTTGGGCTTTGCCACCAGAACCGCTCTTTCCTTCGGCGGTATTGAACCCGGTGATTTCAGGAAGGTCCTTATCTACAACAAAGACCGTGTCTTTTCCTTCGTTATGCCAATGGGCTATGTTACCGATGAGTGGTATGCTAATGCGGTGGGGGCAGTCAATTGGGGTTTCCCCACCATTGCCGACACCCCGATACCTGAGATTCTGCCTACCGGTATCTGCACCTACGAGCACGTCGTCTCCAACATCACGCACGATGATATCGTAGCCAAGGCCGTAGAGGTAAGAGGACTGAAGACCAGCGTCGCCGAGGTACCAATCCCGGTAGCCTTCGGCCCCGCCTTTGAGGGTGAGCGGATACGCAAGGGTGAGTTCCATCTGGAGACGGGCGGCAACCGGACCCTAATGGTCGAGCTGGTAACCTCCAAGCGGATGGACGAGGTAGAGGACGACAAGATTGAGGTGATTGGCCCCGAGATAGATGATGTTGAGCCGGGCGGCGCACTGCCACTGGCGATTGTCGTCGAGGTCGCCGGAAGAGAGCTACAGGAAGACTATGAGCCAATCCTGGAGCGTCAAATCCATCACCTGATAAACTATGCCCAGGGAACGTGGCACAACGGGCAGCGGGACATTGCCTGGATGCGAATTAGCAACACCGCCAAGGAAAAGGGCTTTAAGCTACGCCATATCGGCTCTCTCCTCCACGCCAAGCTGCACCAGGACTTCGGGCGCATATTCGATAAACTACAGGTAAAACTCTATACTGAAGAGGATAAAGTTAAGCAGGCATTGGAACAGGCAAGGGCAACATATGCCACCAGGGATGCCCGGATCGAAGGTATGACCGACGAAACTATCGATACCTATTACTCCTGTCTGCTGTGTCAGTCATTTGCCCCCAATCATGTCTGTGTCATTACCCCGGAGAAGACCGGACTCTGCGGCTCCTATAACTGGATGGACTGTAAAGCCGCCTTTGAGATTAACCCCACCGGACCCAACCAACCGATAGATAAGGGGGAGACCCTTGATGCCAAGCTGGGACTATGGAAAGGGATTAACGATTTTATCCATAAGGCCTCCCGCGGCAACCTGGACCACTACAGTATGTACAGCATGGTAAATGACCCGTGGACTACCTGCGGGTGCTGTGAGTGCGTCGCTGCCGTCCTACCCCTGTGTAACGGGGTAATGACGGTAAACCGGGAATTTACCGAAATGACGCCCTGCGGGATGAAGTTTACCACCCTGGCCGGGACTATCGGCGGCGGCATAAGCACCCCCGGGTTCATCGGTCACGGCAAGTATAATATCTGCCAGAGAAAATTCATCAGCGCCGATGGCGGCTTATTAAGGATTGTCTGGATGCCCAAGATGTTAAAGGAAGAGCTTAGCAACCGGATCAAAGCCAGAGCAGAGGAGCTCGGTGTTCCTGACCTGGTTGATAAGATTGCCGACGAAACAGTGGGCATCACGGAAGAAGATATTCTCCCCTTCTTGCAGGAGAAGGGACACCCCGCCCTGACTATGGAGTCAATACTGGGCTAAGAAAGGAGTCTGGCTAATGCCACTTACCGGAATAGAGATATTTAAACTGCTTCCCAAAACGAACTGTGGCGAGTGTGGAGTGCCCACCTGCCTTGCCTTTGCTATGAGCCTGGCGGCGGGGAAGGCAGAGCTCTCCGCCTGCCCCTACGTCTCGGAGGAAGCCAAGGAAAAGCTAGCGGAAGCCTCGGCACCACCCATTGCCGCAGTCACCATTGGCACGGGAGACCGAGCTGTAAAGGTCGGCGGTGAGACAGTTATGTTCCGCCACGAAAAAAGGTTTGAGAACCCCCCCGGGCTTGCTATCCTCATCAGTGATACTATGGATGAAGCCGAGGTCAACAACAGATTAGAGAAATCCAGCCTGAGTTATGAGAGAGTGGGCCTCACCCTTCGCCCTGAGCTGATAGCACTGAGGTGCGATTCGGAAGATGCCGCTAGATTTGCCGCCCTGGCTGGCAAGGTAAAGGGGGGAAGCGACTCAGGCATTATCCTGATGAGCAGCGACCCGAGTGTCTTAGCCGCCGGCTTAAAGGCCTGTGCCGACCGTAAACCCCTGATATACGCCGCCAGCAAAGATAATCTGGAGGCCGTAGCGGAACTGGCTAAGGCAAACTCGTGCCCGGTAGCAGTGAAAGCCTCTGGCCTGGAAGAGCTCAGCCAGCTGACCGCTAAGCTGACCGAGGCGGGCATTAAGGATATTGTGATTGATTCCGGGGCAAGGGCGGTCCGCCAGGCGCTGGAGGACCAGGTAAACATCAGGAGCCTTGCCCTGAATAAGAAGTTCCGCCCCCTGGGCTTCCCCACCATCACCTTCCCCGCCGAAATGACCGATGACCCAATGAAGGAAGCCTTAATTGCCTCCATCTTTATCGCTAAATACGGCGGCATTATTGTTCTATCCGATCTTCAGGGAGAAAGCCTGTTCCCCTTACTTATAGAAAGGATGAATATCTACACCGACCCCCAGCGTCCGCTGGCGACCAGCGAAGGAATCTATGAGATTGGCGGACCCGATGAAAACTCACCGGTGCTTCTTACCTGCAACTTTTCCCTTACCTACTTCATTATCTCCGGTGAAATTGAAAATAGCCGGGTCCCCAGCTATCTTCTCGTTATGGATACTGAGGGTCTTTCCGTCCTGACCGCCTGGGCAGCCGGGAAATTCAGTGCTGACGTTATCGGCACCTTCGTCAAGAAGTGCGGCATTGGTGACAAGATTAAACACAAGAAGCTGATCATCCCAGGCTACATTGCCGTTGAGAGCGGGGGTCTGGAAGAAGAATTACCCGGCTGGGAAATCCAAATCGGTCCCCGGGAAGGGGCTCACATCACAGCCTATCTTAAGGCATGGCAAGCATAAGGAGGAGAACAATGATTCTTATCGGGGAAAACATTAATATCGTATCAACAACCCTTGGCCCAGCATTTAAGGCAAGGGACCCCAGGCCAATTCAGGAGATGGCCCAGGCAGAAATCGAGGCTGGAATAGACTACATCGACCTCAACATCGGCCCCGCCCGCAAGGCGGGAGATGAGCTGATGGAATGGGCAGTAAAAATCATGCGCGAGGTTACCGATAAACCCCTATCCTTGGATACAACAAACCTGGCGGCGATAGAAGCCGGGCTAAAGAACCATGGCGACGGTAGGGCGCTGGTCAATTCTATCTCCCTTGACCGGATGGAAGAAGAATTTCCCCTGGCCAAGAGATATAGTGCCGAGATGATTGGCCTCTTGTGGGGGAGAGAGGGGATGCCACGGGACGCTGCGGAAAGAGGGATGATAGCCGCCGAACTCATCTACAAAGCCAACGAAATGGGGATACCCAATGAGGATATCTGGTTCGACCCGATTGTGACCCCGGCAGGCAATGTCGACACCAACCAGGTACAACCCTGCCTGGAGTTTATGAGTATGCTCCAGGATATTGCTCCAGGCTGCAAGTCTACCGTGGGGCTATCCAATGTCTCCAACGGCACCCCTAATGAACTCAGGCCCTATCTCAACCGAACCTATTTGATGATGCTGATGAAATACGGACTGTACTCGGCAATAGTCGATGTCTTTGACTCCGAGCTGATTAACATTGCTAAAGGCAAGAGGCCGGAGCTGGTCAACCTAGTACACCGGGTGATGGGCGGCGAGAGGCCAGACCTTGCCGCTTTAGACCAGGAGGATGCGAAGTACGCGAAAACGGTAAGAGTCCTTACCGGAGAATCACTCTATTCCCATTCCTGGCTTGAGGTATAGATGCCACCCCTCCCGATGGGAGGCCAGAGAGGCCAAACCAGATGACCAAAATAAGCAGATGCCGTATGAAGATTCGGGATGGCCGCGGGGTGTCTTCATTTATGTCATCTATGTTATCATAAGGCAGGCTCACTCTGCCTTAGAATTGGTACTGGCTGAAGAAAGAAAGCTGAACAAAGAAAAGGAGGAGGGAATATATTGAGCTTAATGAGATCTCAACTGGAGACAGGAGAGTTTACGGTTACCGCTGAGATAGGCCCACTGAAGGGAACCGATACCAGCGAGATCTGGGAGGTAGCCGAAATTCTTAAGGGCAAGGTAGCTGCCGCCAATGTTACTGACCAGCAGAGTGCGGTGATGAGGCTGGGAGCGTTGGCCACCTGCCACCTGGCGTTAGACGCCGGACTTGAGACCGTATTTCAGATAGTCACCCGGGACAGGAACCGAATGGCTCTGGAATCAGACCTCCTGAGTGCAGCCGTCTTGGGAATGGAGAATGTCCTGGCAATCACCGGAGACTTGCCTTCACTCGGTGACCACCCCCAAGCCAAACCGGTCTATGACGTGGACTCGGTACAGCTCCTTGAGATGATAAAAACCCTGAACGGGGGCCACGATATGGTGGGCAACGAGCTTCAGGGTACGCCCAATCTTTTCGCCGGGGCAGTGGTTAACCCGGGGGCTGACTCTGAGGCCTCCTTCGAGCTGCAGATTATCAAGATGGCGCAAAAGATTGAAGCCGGGGCCAAGTTCTTTCAGACCCAGGCCGTCTTTGATGCCAGCCTCTTCGAAAAGTTTATGAAAAGAGTGGAGAAAGAGGGTTTTAAGGTGCCTGTCCTGGTAGGACTGATACCCCTTAAGAATGCCGGTATGGCCAAATATATGAACAAGAACGTCTCCGGTATCTTCGTACCACAGGATATCATTGACCAGATGGCCAAGACCGACGACAAGGTCAAGACCTCGATAGAGATTACGGCCAAACTGATGAAAGAGATGAAGGATATGTGCCAGGGCGCTCACTTAATGACCCTGGGCTGGGATAAATATGTGCCGGCGATCCTGGAGGCCTCCGGGCTATAAACCTCGATAAGACAGGAAGTATCGATAATTTAGGGGTGGAAGGTTCCTCGCTCAAGGGTAACCTTCCACTGCATTTTTAGAATGGAAAGCAGCCGTTTCCCACTACCGGACCAGCGCCACTACGAATACGCCTATGCCCTGGCCCATAAGCTCGCCGCTGAAGAGCTTAACCACCGTGATATCAGAAAGCTGTGCCAAAGGAGCGGCGCCCGATACCTGGAGAGGAACGCACAGAGGGCTATCGTTCTTGCCTATCTGAACCGGCCGCACCAGGTTACCCTGCCCGATGTTGACATCACCCTGGTCGGCAGCCAGGAGGCGGTGTCAATGAGAGAGAAGATCTTGATACTCCACTATCTGACCATAGCCAGGGGGACTCCGGCCACCGGCAGAGTAATCACCTTTAAGGAACTACCCGAAGGCCCTGTCTATTTCCCGACCTTTGCCAAGAGAACGGTAGACCCACTTCTAGACCACTTTGGTAAAGAACCCTACCGGCTGCTCGACACTGCCGGAAAACTGGGCGGCCATGGGGCAGACTACGGTGATATGGCGGTAACTATCAATGTCTTCCCTTCTGTAGCGATAACCCTGGTCCTATGGCGAGGCGATGCTGAGTTTGCTCCCCTAGCAAGCATAATCTTTGACGCCAGTATTACCGATTACCTGTCTACCGAGGATATCACCGTGCTCTGTGAGACTGTAGTCTGGAAGCTGGTCAAGTCCATAGGGCAGGATTAACGCCGTTCACCGTCTTCCACTCTTCTCAACCCTTACCGCACAGACCTTGTACTCCGGTATCTTGGCTACCGGGTCAAAGGCCGGGTTAGTAAGCAGGTTAGCCGGGCTTTCCGCAAAGTGGAAGGTCATAAAGACTACCCCCGCCGGTGAGACCTCGGTCACCCTGGCCCTGGCCGACACCTTACCCCTTCGTGAGATGACCCTGACCATATCACCGTCAGCAATACCCAAAGCCGAGGCGTCCTCAGGGTTAATCTCGACCAGCTCCTCACTCATCAAAACATTCAGTCCGGCTACCTTGCGGCTAACGGTACCGGTATGCCAGTGATAGAGGCTTCTTCCGGTGGTCAGCACCAGGGGGTACTTCTTGTCGGGAAGCTCCATAGACGGTTTGTACTCCAGAGGGATAAACCGCCCCTTGCCCCGGCTGAACACCTGGGTGTGAAGGTAAGGTGTTCCCGGGTGTTCCTCGGTCGGGCAGGGCCACTGCAGGCCGACAGCCTCCAGACGCTCATAGGTAATACCACCATAGAATTGAAAGAAGAGATAACTTTTGGTATAATCACATACGGGTTGGGGGCAGTCACGTAGAGTCTACTTGAGTGACAATTATTAGAAAATAAATACGATTCAACACCTCAGGAGACTATAGCTATTGGAACCGGGGCGTACGCTGGATAGAGTCACATATTGGTGCCAAGGTTGATCAGCGATTAATGGAGAGGGTTTTCATACCACTGCACTCACGGGAACAGTGGTAACACATATCGGACCAGCAGTTTTAGATTATGAAGAACAATAAAACCTATTGAGTGTCTTGTCCATCAGAGAGGCCCGAGTAAGGGCTTTCTTGCTGTTAGGCGTGGCTGTATTAACCGGAGGAACATTGTAATGTCTATGGATATGGATTTATCGCTTTTGGACCCAGTCTTACAAAAACATGCGGGTCGGGGAGATGCTCTGATTACTATACTACAGGAGATTCAGGAAGTATACTCCTACCTACCTGAAGAGGCTCTGAACCGTTTGAGCCGTGAAGCCATGATTCCAATGAGCCGGATTTACGCGGTGGTGACATTCTATGCCCAGTTCTATCTTAATCCACGAGGTCGGCAGACGGTGCGGGTTTGCCGTGGGACGGCCTGCCATGTGAGAGGAGCTTCGCGCATCCTGGAGGCGGTGGAACGCGAATTGGGGATTACAGATGGGGAGACCACACCTGATCTGGAATATAGCCTGGAAACAGTCGCCTGTATCGGGGCCTGTGCCATAGCTCCAGCTATGGTAGTCAATGAGAATACCCACGGCAAGATGACGCCCAGCAAGGCAGCGGAGGCCATCAGTCGCAAAGATAAGAAGGAGCAAAAGGTTGAGTTAACAAGAGCCAGCATTCCCGACCAATGGGACACAGGTAGTTATCGTCTGCCAGGGATTAGGTTGCCAGTCTCTAGGGTCGGCTCAAGTACAAGCGGCGCTGGATTCGGAGATGAAGCGGTTAGGATTAGGGAAAAACACCCAAGTCAAGCTTGCCGGATGCCCCGGGTTGTGTGAGGAGGGACCTATTGTCATGGTCGAGCCCGAGGGCATTTTTTATACGCGCGTCAAGCCAGAAGACGCACCGGAGATTGTTCAACACCACCTGCGAGACGGACAGTGGGTGGAAAGGCTTCTTTACCGTGACGCAACAATCGGTGAAGTGATACCACATCGTCAGGACATTCCATTCTATAAGAAGCAGCAGTTTATTGTTCTGCGTAACTGCGGAACCGTCAACCCGGAAAACATCGACGACTACGTGGCCGCCGGTGGATACCAGGCTCTCAAAGATGTCCTGGCAAAGATATCCCCTGAACAGGTGATTGAGGAAGTCAAGCGGTCGGGTCTGCGGGGAAGGGGCGGAGCCGGATTTCCTACCGGCGCCAAGTGGGAAGGCTGCCGCAAAGCCACCGGTGACACAAAATACGTAATCTGCAACGCCGATGAAGGTGACCCCGGTGCGTTTATGGACCGCTCCGTACTGGAGAGCGACCCTCATTCTGTCATTGAGGGGATGGTCATTAGCGGTTACGCCATCGGGACGCCTAACGGCTATATTTATATCCGCGCCGAGTACCCGCTCGCGGTAAAACGCCTGCGGCTGGCCATCAAGGAAGCGGAGGAACGGAGCTTCCTGGGGAAAAACATACTGGGAACCAATTACAGTTTTAACATTACTATCAAGGAGGGAGCCGGCGCCTTCGTGTGCGGTGAATCCACCGCGCTGATGCGCTCCATCGAAGGGAAGCCAGGCAAGCCCCGCCAGACGCCACCCCGCTCGGTGGAAAAAGGCCTGTGGGGCAAGCCCACCAGCCTCAACAATGTGAAAACCTTCGCCAGCGTCCCGGTT
>DAOWDD010000034.1 GCA_030639215.1 Dehalococcoidia bacterium | reverse complement strand
TTGAGATATATGAGCAGATTGGAAAGACAGCCCCATCTCTGCAAGAGAGGGTAATCTTTATCACCGGAGATGTGATTAGTGCCGATACCAGGAAGTTCCTTAAGAGGACCAAGGCCCCCTATGTTACCAAGCCCTTTGATATTGCCGGGCTGAAGAAAGAGGTCAAGCGGGTAATCGTTAGTGCCGGGTGAAACGGGGTGCATTCAGAAACCCTAACAAAAGGGTATTCCGAAACGGGTCGTCCCGGGTCTAATAGAGACCGCCCGGCATTGCCCGCCGGCTACCGCCTCTGCTATACTTTGAACGGTGCGCCCCCATCGTCTAGAGGCCGAGGACACCGGCCTTTCAAGCCGGTAACAGGGAGTCGATTTCCCGTGGGGGCACCAACGTAGATTTTTCTGTGGCGAAAACCTGTTTTGTGCGCAGAATGCCATAGCGGGACACACCGATTGAGATTTAGCGGGGTACTACGATTTATCCCGAGGAGAGGGTAACATAATCTCCACTACCTCACCACCGCCAAGACAGTAGAACCGGGTAATTTCAGAGCGGTTTTCCGGACTAATCCGGGCCAGTCCTTCCGCTACTGCCGCGGAGTCTACCGGCCTATCACCTTCTTCAATAAGCACCAGCCACTTCTGCCTTGCCCCGGCCATTCTTAGCTGCCCGTTAGCCTGTGAAACCAGTTGCTCGAACTCCTCTATTTCAGTGGCACCATACCCGGGAGCCAGATAGCCTATTTGTTCAGGGCTAATGGTAAGCACACTACCCTCATAACCGGCCTTCTTCAGCCGGCAACGGAAGCTCTCAGGTAAGGCAAATGATAATTTATTGGTTATCTGAGTTGTCAGGTCTCGCTGCTCCTCCAGCCGCAACGTCGGCGCCTTATCATAGATAACAGAAGCCAGCAGGTTTCGGAATTCGTGTATCTTATTCCACTGTATTCTGTCATTCTTTCTGGGAAAGCAGTAGTCACCTGGAATCTCTACGTCCAGGCTAAAGGTGCCCGTCAGCTTACCGGCCAGGCTATCCTCCAGCTCCCCCAAGACTACCCTAATGATATCTCCCATCTCCTCCGGGCTTTCTTCGGTGAGCCTTTTTACCACCAGGGCAATCTCATCACCCGCCTTGGGGTCATAGCAGACCCAGTCCCAGCCAAGCTGGTTCTCCAACTGCGGGTAGATGATAGCGGCCCTACCCTTAATCTGCACGCCGTACTTACTGTTGTGATGGTCAAGGATATCCTGCACCTGATTCCTTTCCCAGTCATCCATTTTTGCCCTCCCCCGATTTTAGCGGAACTCACCACTAACTATAACACAAACCGCCGGGATTTTAGCCCTCTGAATAAGGTTTATTGAACTTGAGAAGCGCCCGGTGAGCTAACCTTTCAGGACGCTTTATGTTATAGATAATAAACCGTAACTAATCAGGACGCTTTACGTTATAAATAATAAACCGTAACTAATCAGGACGCTTTACGTTATAAATAATAAACCGTAACTAACAGGAAGAAGGGGTGTTATGATGGGGGTGAGAGTGACAGATTACAGGGAAAATATGCGGGATGACATAGAATCTGTCGCCCAAGCGCTAAGGTATGTCTTTGGTGTGGATAGGTGTAGTAATACCCCCTTTATCACTACTGCTTACCCTGAAGACTCAACCATTACCCCGGTCAAGGTTGAGCCGAAACCCTCCAGTCTATTTGGTTATGTCGACCTAGATTAAGAGGGTGTTATTCTGCGCAGAACAATACTGCCACCACGCAGGCGATAACAGGTTATCAGGACTTGAGCTCACCGTTAATACCGATGACGACTTCCTTAAAGGGGATATCCTTACCACTTAATTGTATCGCCTGCTTTGCCATTTGCACCAGCCCGGCGCAGCAGGGTACCTCCACACGCACCACGGTGAGGCTGTTTACCCCCGACTGGCTCAGAATATCGGTCAGCTTCCTTAAGTGGGCGGGAAAGTCATCCAGTTTGGGGCAGGCCACCAATAGAGCATGGTCCTTGATGAAGTCGTGGTGAAAGCCAGCGTAGGCAAAGGGGGCACAATCCGCCGCCAGTATCACGTCCGCTCCATGCAGGAAGGGCGCCGACGGCGGGACAAGGCTGAGCTGGACCGGCCAGTGACGGAGCACTGACTGCTCGGGGGGTTCATCCCCCCGGAAGGCCCCGGTTACCTCCTGCCGGGCAAACTGTCTGACCGCAGCCGAGGGACAACCACAGGGAAGCTCCCCGGTGTCACCCTTTTCCTGCTCCGAATGGTACTTGGTCGCTTCCTCATCGAACTCCTCCGCTTCTCTCTCCTCGATGGTAATAGCCCCCTGCGGGCATTCCCCGAGACAGGCGCCCAGCCCATCGCAATAGGTCTCACTGACCAGCTTCGCCTTGCCATCAATTATCTGCAGGGCACCCTCGACACAGCCTGGAACGCAGAGGCCGCAGCCGTCACACTTCTCCTCATCAATTTTGACTATTTTTCTCAATGTCTTTATTTTCATTTTAGACCATCCTTATGTTTACCTGCTCATAAATGAGCGTCAGTCGCCGCCCCTAAGCTGCCGCCACCTTTCCTCTCCCAGGCACTGGCGGGCTGAGACACACCAGTCAATACAGGAAGGCGTCTTCTCCCGGTAGACCTTTTCGCCACACTTTAAGCACTTCACCATAACCTCATCGGAGAAGATTTCCACCTCGGCACCACAGCTGGGGCAACGGTGCAGTTCCGCCCGTAGATTCCTGCCATCCTGACCCGGACACCGCTGATACATTCCCATCACCCCCTTATCCTGAAATAGAAGCTTAACCTTCTGTAACAATGATAGCACCAGGTGAGGCTGCTTACTATGATTTGGGTCATATTGGTAGAGAAAGCCAACCGGCTAACCTTTCGGGGGATAAGCGGAGGTAGTAAGAGAGGTCTCGGGTCTTATACCCGGGGCGGCCCCTCGCTAAGCAGCCTGAGCTTGGTCTTATCAAGGATGGTTATCCTGCCGCGTGCGGAGCGAATAATCCCCCCGTCCTTAAGGCGGCTGATAAAACGGATTGCCGTCTCGGTAGTGGTGCCGGCCATATCGGCAATCTCCTGCCTGGTGAAGGGCAGGGTGGCGCCAAGCTTGGCGGAAAGCATAAGCAGGGTGTGGGCAAGCCGCTGTTCAACCCTCTCCCCGGCCAGGTCTTTAAGGCGACCCTGAGCATCCCTCAGGCGTTCCCCGAGCACGCTGATAATCCTCAGGACAACCTGCGGTCTCTGGGCAACGAAGGAAAGAAAGTCTTCCCGCCTAATACGCAGCACCTTCGTATCCGCGGCAGCCTGAGCCGAGGCGGGATAGGGCCTGTCCTGGAAGACAGCGACCTCGCCGAACATCTCACCCGGGCCGAAAAAGGCGATAATAAACTCCTTCCCCAGTGAAGAGTGCTTGAGCACCTTTACCCTGCCCTCAATGACGATATAGAAAGAGTCAGGAGCGTCCCCTTCCCAGAAGACAAACTCTCCCGTCGCAAAGCTGCGCCGGGCAGCCAGGCCGGTCAGCTCAGCGAGCTCTTCCTCACTCGATCCGGAGAAGATAAACGACCGCTTCAGGAGTTGAGATTCAGCCTTCACCAACACCCCCGCTAGTTTCCCTGGAGAGTAACTACCATTAAAAGAAAGTGCCTTTTGTGAACGCATTATAACACAGAAAATATCTGTTTTCCTTACCTTCCGGATAATAAACCTGTTTCCCAGTTGACAAATTCGGCGCTATTTGATAGTTTATCCTGGTAGTCACTTTAACAATCTATTAAGTAACCACCTCTGCCGGTGCTCTGCAACAGGAGCTGAAAAGGGAAACCCGTGCTAAATCGGGTGCGGTCCCGCCGCTGTAATTAGGGACGAAACTTGAGAGAGCGCCACTGTTTCGCTCAAGCGAAATGGGAAGGCCCAAGGAGTAGGGTGAACTAAGAGCCAGAAGACCTGCCGACAGAGTATACCCTCGAGGAAAAGGGCTTTTTGGGAAATGGCAAATCCCTAAGCTAGGATGGCTTAGGGATTTTTTATTTGGAAAACAATTCAAGCTGTTTTGGGGAAACAATTCATGAAGGCAGTGGCCGTGACCACAGGAGAGAAAGTCCATGAAGGCAGCGATTTTGACCGGCCCGGGTAACCTGGTGGTAAAGGAGGTGGGCACTCCTCCCTGTCCTGACGGCGGCCTGCTCGTGAAAACCCGGGCCTGCTCAATCTGCACCACCGATGCCAAGATGTACCACCAGGGCCAGCGCGACCTGGCCTACCCGCGTATTTTGGGACACGAGTTTAGCGGAGTGGTAGCGGAGAGTCACACCAGGGACGGCGCCTTCGAGCCCGGCGACCGGGTACAGGTTGCCCCCGGTATAGGCTGCGGCAGGTGCCCGGCCTGCCGGCGAGGGGCGGATAACCGCTGCCCGCATATCGGCATCTTCGGCTTTAACTATGACGGAGGGTTTGCTGAGTTCGTCACTGTACCAGAAAGGAGCGTGCTTGGCGGCGGGGTAAACCAGATACCGGAGGGCACCAGCTTTGAGGAGGCCGCCCTGGCCGAGCCCCTGGCCAGCTGCCTCAACGGACAGCAGCAGGCCGGCATTACCGGGGGCGATACCGTGCTCATCCTCGGTGCCGGCCCGACTGGACTGCTCCACGCCAGGCTCGCCCGTCTAAAGGGAGCCGCCCGGATACTTATTGCCGAGCGGCTAGCAAACCGCCTGGAGACGGCGGAACTGGCCGGGGCGGAGCGCATCATCGACCTGAACAGCGAGAGCACTGCGGAGGTAGCTAAAGAAGAGAGCGGCGGGCGGGGCGTTGACGTTATCCTGCTTGCCTGCCGGGAGGCAGCCCTTAAGTCCCTGCTTGAGCTCCTTGCCCCCGGGGGACGGATGTGCCTCTTCTCGGGGCTGCCCGCCGAAAGCGCCCGGGTCCGGCTCGATGCCAACCTGATTCACTACCGGGAGCTCAGCATCACCGGCGCCTACGGCGGCACGGCCGCTCAGAACCGGGCCGCGCTCGAGCTGATAGCTTCGGGCCGGATAGACGTCTCCCGGCTTATCACCCGGCGCCTGTCGCTGGACGAGATAGGCGAAGGCCTGGAATACACCGGGCGCAGGGAAGGACTGAAAGCCACCATTAAATTTTGAAGAAGGGGGCCAGTATGTTTAGTGAAGAGAAGATAAAGGATTTCGGCGCCAAGGTCGCCGGGCTCATCAGGGGAAGAGACCTAAGCCGCCGGGAGGCGAGAGAGATGTTCCGCCAGGTGCTGCTTAACGAGCAGCCGGACCTGCAGCAGGGGGCCTTCCTGGCAGCGCTGACCGCCAAGGGGGAGACCACCGAGGAAGTCGCCGGGGCCTGGGAGGCTATCTACGAGATTGATACGGTAAAGGCCACACCGCGAGTAACCCAGCCCCTGGTGGAAAACTGCGGCACCGGCATGGACTCTTTTAAGACCTTTAACATCAGCACCGCCGCCGCCATAGTCGCCGCCGCCGGAGGCATCTGCATGGCCAAGCACGGCGCCAGAGCCCTCACCTCCACCTGCGGCGCAGTCGACATCCTAGAGGCGGTAGGGGTTGACGTTGAGTGCGACCCCGAGACTGTTAAGAACAGCATAGAGCAGACCGGAATCGGTATCTTTAACGGCATGAGCCCCCGGGTCCACCCCCAGGCCCTCTCCCGAATCCTCTCCCAGATACGTTTCGGTACCATCCTCAATATCGCCGGCTCTTTAGCCAATCCGTCCATGCCCCGCTACGGGGTGAGGGGGGTGCACTCCAGAGACCTCATCGAGCC
>DAOWDD010000024.1 GCA_030639215.1 Dehalococcoidia bacterium | reverse complement strand
CCCCGTGCAGAAGGAAGCTGTAGAGGCAATCAGCGGCCCGGTGCTCATTCTGGCCGGCCCCTGCAGCGGCAAGACCAGAGTTATCACCCACCGTATCGCCTATCTTATCAAGGTCTGCCGGGTCAGCCCCCGCCATATTATGGCGGTTACCTTCACCAACAAGGCTGCCCGGGAGATGGAAGCAAGGCTTTACCAGCTTGCCCGCAGTGAGGTAAAGGACTTAACTCTGGGCACCTTTCACGCCATTTGTGTCCGTATCCTGCGCCGGGATGGCCAGTCAGCGGGCGTTGACCCCAGATTTGTCATCTACGACGATGATGACCAGATAAGCCTGATAAAACGGTCTATCGGGGAGGTGGGTTTCGACCCCAAGCAGTACGCCCCCCGGGCGATAGCCTCAGCCATCGGGACAGCCAAGAGCCAGATGGTAGCCCCGGCCGATTACCTCAGGCAGGGCAGTAGCTATTTTAGTGAGGTGGTGGGGCGGGTCTATGAGCGCTACCAGCAGATGCTCGGGGAAAGCAATGCCCTTGATTTTGATGACTTACTGATGAAAACGGTACAGTTGTTCCGGAATAACCCTGAGGTCTTGTCCCGATATCAAGAAAGATACCGGCATATCCAAGTCGATGAGTTTCAGGATACCAATCTGGTCCAGTACGAACTGATAAAGCAAATAGGGGACAAGTACCGTAATATATGCGTTGTCGGCGACCCTGACCAGTCGATTTACTCCTGGCGGTCTGCCGACCTGCGCAATATCCTGAACTTTGAGAAGGACTATCCCGAGGCTGAAGTGGTGCTGCTGGAGCAGAACTACCGCTCGACCAAGAATATTCTGGAAACGGCCTCACATCTAATCTCAGCCAACCAGCAGCGTAAGCCCAAGGGCCTGTGGACGGACAACGAGGCAGGCGAACTGACCACGGTGGTTGAGACCTATACCGAACAGGAAGAAGCCCAGTTTGTCGTCAACGAGATAGAGTGCCTGGTGAGTCAGGGGAAGACCAAACTGGGGGACTGCGCCATAATGTACCGCACTAATGCCCAGTCCAGGGTCCTTGAGGAAGCCTTTGTTCGCTTCGGCACACCCTATAAGCTGGTCGCCGGTACCCGCTTCTACGAGAGGCGCGAGGTCAAGGACGTTATTGCCTATCTCAGGCTTATCCAGAACCTTGATGATAGCATCAGCCTTCTTCGCATAATCAATGTTCCCGGGCGCGGTATCGGTCAGCAGACGCTGGCCGGGTTGTCCAGCCGGGCGCAGTCCATGGGGATATCTCGGTATGAGGCACTGCGCCATATCCTTGAATCAAAGGATGACACGCCGTCATTTACCCCTCATATTACCCGGGCGCTGGTCGGTTTTCTCGACATAATGGAGGGGCTTATTGCCCGCAGCCGGGAGCTTAACCTAATTGATTTGTTTGATTTGACTATAGAGCGCTCCGGTTACCGGGAGTATCTACTGGCCCAGCCGGATGGAGAGGAGCGCTGGGACAACATCCTGGAGCTGCGCACGGTAGCCCAGCAGTATAGCGAGCTTGAGCTCGGGGAGGGCTTGACCGCCTTTCTAGAAGGGGTGGCCCTGGTATCTGATGTTGACGGGCTTGATGAGAGTGTGGCGGCGGTGACCCTGATTACCCTGCATCAGGCCAAGGGACTGGAATTCCCCGTGGTGTTTATCGTTGGTATGGAAGACGGTATCCTGCCCCACTTCAAATCGCTTGATGACCCGGCGCAGGTAGAGGAAGAGCGACGGCTGTGTTATGTCGGCATCACCAGGGCCGGGCATAGGATATATCTGGTCCGCGCCTTCCGCCGCAGCCTGATGGGGAGGAGTGCGGTGAACAGTCCCTCGCGCTTCTTAGACGATATACCGCGGCACCTGGTCTCGGGTGGTGGTCTGTGGCCGGGAACAGAAGGCCGAACAGCTCCGTCAGTGCATTCCCGGGATAGCCTGCCTGCCGGGGAACTAAAGGCCGGTGACCATATCCGTCACCCTGTGTTTGGCAACGGAGTGGCGGTGAGCTGCCAGGCGGTAGACGGTGATAGCGAGGTAGTGATCGCTTTCAACGGAGCCGGGGTAAAGAAGCTTCTTTTGAGTTTTGCCAAGCTGGAGAAGGTGGAATAAGAATTTGAGATGTCGATCAGGGTTTTAGCCCATCAGGTAGTATCCCGGATTGCCGCCGGTGAGGTGGTGGAGAGACCGGCCTCGGTGGTCAAGGAACTGGTGGAAAATTCACTGGATGCCGGCGCTGCCCGAATTTCGGTTGAGGTCAAGGGGGGTGGGGTGAGCCTGATAAGGGTGACCGACAACGGGTCGGGGATACCGCCGCAAGAGATAGAGCTTGCCTTTGACAGGCATGCTACCAGCAAGATAGGCAGCCTGGAGGACCTGGAGACTATCTTGAGTCTTGGCTTTCGCGGCGAAGCACTACCCAGCATCGCTGCCGCGGCTGAGGTAGAGCTTGCCAGCTGTGCCGACGGTGAGCCGGCGGGCGCTTATATCCGCTTGCAGGACGGGGCAGTCGTTGAATGCGGCAGCCGGGGGCACTCTCAGGGGACTACGGTTACCGTAGAGAACCTCTTCCGCCGGGTGCCGGCAAGACTGAAATTCCTTAAGTCAGTGGCTACGGAAAACAGCCACATCGCTAATATCGTCAGCCGGTATGCGCTTGCTTTTCCCGAGGTCAGGTTTACCTTGTCCCTTGACGGCCGGGCTACCTTGCGGACACCGGGCAGCGGGCGGTTGATAGATAGCGTAGCTCAGGTCTATGGCATTGAGGTAGCCCGGAACATGCTTGAGATTAAGGCCCGGCAGGGCGAAGCAGGGGATGCCTTACCTCTGGTAGCGGGGATGGTAGGCTCGCCGAAAGTAAGCCGGTCTAGTCGGGACTACCTGAGCCTCTTTGTCAATCGCCGCTGGATAAGCCACCGTATGCTGGCCTGGGCGGTGGAGGAGGCCTATCACGGGCTCTTGATGGTAGGGAAACACCCGGTAGCTATCATTAATATTTCACTATCCCCCGGGGAGATGGACGTCAATGTCCACCCGGCCAAGACCGAGGTGAAGTTCCGCAGTGAACAGACGGCCTTCAGCACCGTCCAGAGGGCGGTCCGGCAGACCCTGATTGAGTTAACGCCGGTGCCGAAGGTCGAGGAGGTAAGAACCACCTATCAGGCATCTTCAATACCGGCACAGATGCTGTGGCCATCAGGGGGGAGTGGTGCCGGCCTGACGGACTCGCTGCCAGAAGCTCCCCAAACGCCGGCGTCGTCCCTACCGGCGCTGCGGGTGGTAGGGCAGCTATCCACCAGCTACATCATCGCCGAGGGTCCCGACGGGCTTTACCTTATCGACCAGCATGCTGCCCATGAGCGTATCTTTTTTGAGCAGATTAAGGACCAGGGGTCACGCCGCAGGATAGATGTGCAGACCCTGCTTGAACCGGTACCGTTTGAGGTCACTCCCAAGCAGGGGGAAATCCTGAAGACCCGCTGTGAAAATCTCGCCGAATTCGGCTTCTCTATTGAGCCGTTTGGGGAGGGGACATTTCTCGTCCGGACGGTACCGGCCTGGCTGGCCGGCCGTGACTGGTCGTTAGTGATAAGAGGGCTGCTGGATGACGAGCGTGGTCAGTCTGACTGGGAGGAGTGGGTAGCGATATCCATCGCCTGCCACAGCGCGGTGAGAGCCGGGCAGGTATTAACTGATGATGAGATGCGTGAAATGGTGCGGCAGCTGGAGCAGACAGCTATTCCCCATAGCTGCCCTCACGGTAGACCAACCATGATTCATCTCAGCCTGGGGCAGCTGGGGAAGGAGTTTGGCCGCAGCTAGCTGCTCTTCCAGGTTATAGTCAGGAGTAAGTCCCGGCGGCCAGATTGATATCCAGACCTTGCCAATGATATCCTCACGTTCCACGGTCCATCCGGTATGGGAGTCGTTGCTGTTGTTGCGGTTGTCCCCGAGGACAAAGTACTCATTCTCAGGGACTCTTTTCTGGGACACGGTATATGAAGGGTGGGCCCTAATGTATGGTTCGCTTATCGCTACGTCATTGACGTATACCACCCCCCCCTTTATCTCTACCGTGTCGCCGGGTCCAGCGATGACGCGTTTGATGTAGTCAACGCGCCGGCTGGTTGGTGGGTGAAAGACAATGACGTCACCCATTTCAGGCTCACCGAAACGGTAGAAAACCTTGTTGACCAGCAGCCGCTGGCCGTCCTCATAGCTGGGCATCATACTCGAGCCGACGACCACGAAGCTCTGGATGGTGGTCTGCAACAGGAAAAAGATTCCTACCGCTACTAGAACGACTACCATAATCTGGCGGAAATAGGCCCTCATCTACTTAGCTGCTTCCTTCCTTAATTCAGCCTTAATTATAACCTATCTCGTTTCCCCTATCCAGTATGGACAGAACCTATCACTTGAGATGGTTTGCACTTCTTCAAAGCGTGGTGCTAGAATGAAACTGTTATGGACTATATGGCGCAGGCGCTCTCCCTGGCTAGATTGGCTCTGGGACAGGTCAGTCCTAACCCTGCGGTCGGCGCACTAATAGTCAATAATGATGAAATTGTCGGGCAGGGTTATACACAGCCGCCGGGTTCCGACCATGCCGAGATAGTCGCCCTGAAGCAGGCCGGTGAACGGGCCCGCGGTGGTGTGATGTACGTTACCCTGGAGCCGTGCTGCCACCACGGTCGGACTCCACCCTGCACCCAGGCAATCATTGCTGCCGGTATTCGTGAGGTCTATCTGGCTACGCTTGATGCCAATCACCTGGTGTCGGGACGGGGTAAAGAGGAGCTGGAGAAGGCGGGTATTAAGGTGTATCTCGGTGAGCACGAAGCCGAGGCCAGACGGATTAACGAAGCCTATATTAAATTTATCACTGAAGGCACCCCCTTCGTTACGGTGAAGTTTGCTATGAGCCTGGACGGGAAGATTGCTACCAGGAGCGGGGACTCCAGGTGGATTACCAGCGAGGCAGCCAGGAAGCAGGCCCATCACCTGCGCTATACTAACGATGCTATTATGGCCGGTATCAATACCGTGCTGGTTGATGACCCTCACCTTACCGTGCGGTGCAGTAGTAAGGGTGGAACGGCTAAGAAGCAGCCGCTGCGGGTCATCGTGGATAGTAATGGGCGTACGCCGCTGACCGCCCGGGTATTTACTGAGCCGGGTAAAACAGTGCTTGCCCTGGGCGGGCCCCTCAGACCGGGAGAGAAGGCGGCGTTTACCCGAGTAGGTGCTGAGCTATTGGAACTACCCTCGCTAGATGGTCAGGTAGACCTGGGGGAGCTGTTGAAAGCACTGGGTGAGCGGGGAATTACCAGCGTCCTAGTTGAGGGGGGTGGGGTCCTGCTCGGTTCTCTCTTCGACGGCGGGTTTGTCGATAAGGTTATCGCCTTCATTGCTCCTATTATTATTGGCGGCAAGGAAGCCAGGACGGCGGTTGCCGGCAGGGGAGTTGATAAGGTGGTAGACTCACTTAGATTGGATGGGGTCAGTACGGAAGGGCTTGGTGAAGACTTGATGGTGTGTGGGTATGTGGCGGCCAAAAAGGGATAGCAATAGTTAACGAGATTCTTAAGAAGGCGGTATTACCTGAAATAAGGGGGCAGGAGTGTTTACCGGAATTACAGAAGAGATAGGCAGGGTTGCGTTAGCGGAGTCGAACGGTCTTGTTATCTCCGCCAGTAAGGTTATGCCGGAAATGGAAATGGGCGGGAGCGTTGCTGTGAATGGGGTATGCCTGACCGTAACCGGTTTTACCGCTAATTCCTTCTCTGTTGATGTGATGCCGGAGACGCTAGAGCGGACCAACCTCGGGCGGCTCGGCATCGGGAGTGAGCTTAATCTGGAACGGCCGCTAACTCTGGGGAGGCCGCTGGGGGGACATCTGGTCCAGGGGCATATTGATGACACGGGAAGGGTGGTATCGGTCACGCGGGACGATGAGGCAACAATAATGCGATTTGAAACCCGGCCCGAAATTATGCATTATATAGTGACCAAGGGTTTCATTACCGTTGATGGGGTTAGCCTGACTGTGCTGGATAGAGATACCGGCTCGTTTACAGTCTCTATAGTTGATTATACCCGTAAAAATACTACCCTGGGCGGTAAGCGGGTGGGCAACCTGGTCAATCTGGAGGTGGATATCATCGCTAAATACGTGGAGCGCTTTAGCCAGTCCTACCGCCCGGGTATAACGGCTGAGTTTCTCAAGGAGCACGGCTTTTCTTCAGGTTAATTTAGGCTACTTAGACTAAGGGGGAATAAAGATGGGACTAGCGACCATTCCTGAAGCCATTGAAGATATCAAGGCGGGCAGGTTTATTATTATCGTCGATGATGAGGACAGGGAGAACGAGGGCGACCTGGCGCTCGCTACCGAAAAGGTTAGCGTTGAAGCGATAAATTTTATGAGCACGCATGCCCGGGGACTAATCTGCCTGCCGATGACGGGCGAGCGGCTGGATGAACTGAAGATTCCCCTGATGGTCAATGACAATACCTCAAAGTTCTCTACCGCCTTTACCGTATCCGTGGAGGCAAAACACAGAGTAAGCACCGGCATTTCGGCCGCGGATAGGGCAGAAACAGCGAAGGCAATGATTGACCCGTCTATTACTGATGATGATTTGTCCCGGCCGGGGCATATGTTTCCCCTGCGGGCTAGAGAGGGTGGCGTACTGGTGCGGGTGGGGCATACTGAGGCTATCGTTGACCTGACCAGGCTGGCCGGTCTCTATCCCGCCGGGGTTATCTGTGAAAT
>DAOWDD010000159.1 GCA_030639215.1 Dehalococcoidia bacterium | reverse complement strand
AGCGGTCTCGGGTAGCCGCTCAATGAAATGGCAGAGGTCATAGCCGAAGTAGCCTACGGCGCCGCCGATGAATGGTACCGGTGAGGGGCAAGGCTCCAGCCGATAGACTTTCAGGAAGTGGTTGAGTGTGTCAAAGGGGCTAGCGCTCAGGCTGCTCTTTTCGGCCCCTCGGCTGAGAGTAATCTCGGTACTGCGGCTGCTCAGTACCAGGAAAGGGGTTGAGCTGATAAAAGAATAGCGCCCCAGTTTATGCGGGTCCATCCCGCTGTCCAGAAAGAAACTGAACGCTTCGTTCCTGAAGAGTTCGAAGGCATCAAGCATTGATGATTTCAGGTCGATTTCTTCTATCAGTGGATAGCGAGAAGCTTTGCTCATGAACCCAAAATATTGGACCTGGACTGTTGCGGTGGTTCCGTCTTGTCTCTAGTTGTCTGCATCATACAACAGCGGGCAGCCCCCGTCAATTGAGTCTGGCCTGGCTACCCTCTCTGCTTAGAGCACTAACCGGGGCTGTGCTATAATATCATTGTGAGGTAATTCAAATTATGCTGGACCGTTTGGAGCAAATTGAACAGCGTTACCAGGAGCTGACCGAGCAGATGGCTACACCCGAAGTAGTCTTTGATGTGAAGCAGTTGCAGGCATTGGCTCAGGAGAGGGCCGGCTTTGAGGAACTGGTGACAAAATATCGGGAGTATAAGGCAACTGCCGGTTCCCTGGAAGAGACCAGGGCAATGCTGAATGACGAGCTGGATGAGGAGATGGCGGTTCTGGTCAAGCAGGAGATAGGGAGCCTTGAAGCGAAGCTGGAGCAGCTGCTTGCCGGGCTAAAGCTGGCCCTTTTGCCCCGGGATGCCCATGACGAAAGGGATGTGATTATGGAAATTCGGGCGGGGACCGGTGGTAATGAAGCCGCTCTGTTTGTTGCCGATCTCTTTCGTATGTACAGCCGGTATGCTCAATCTAAGGGCTGGGCGATAGATATTATTGACAGTAACGAGAGTGAGCAGGGTGGCTTTAAGGAAATCATATTCGAGATAAAGGGTATCGGCACTTTCAGCCGGCTTAAGTACGAGAGGGGAGTGCACCGGGTACAGCGAGTGCCTACCACCGAGTCGGTAGGGCGAATTCATACCTCGACGGTTACCGTAGCCGTTCTGCCCGAGGCGAGTGAAGTGGAGGTATCAATCGGTCCCAACGACCTGAAGGTGGACTTCTATTGTAGTGGAGGGGCTGGGGGCCAGAATGTGAATAAGGTGGCTACTGCTGTCCGCATTACCCACCTGCCGACCGGTATCGTAACCACCTGCCAGGACGAGCGTTCGCAGCTGCAGAACAGAAATAGGGCAATGGCGGTGCTCCGTGCCCGTCTGCTGGATATCGAGCAGCGGAAACAGGAAGAGGAGATGACCGAGCAGCGCCGCTCTCAGGTAGGCACCGGCGGCCGGGCGGAAAAGATACGGACCTATAACTTCTCTCAAGACCGCGTTTCCGACCATCGTATTGGCTTAACCATCCGTAATCTACCCCGAATTATGGAAGGGGAGATGGACAGACTTATCGACACCTTAGCTACTGATGACCAGGCGAAGCGGTTGGAAAAGCAGGTGGTATGATAATAAGAGAGGCTCTCGCTCGTGCTAAAAAGGCCTTCGCCAGTGGTGACGTCGAGGATGCTCGCCTGGAGTCCGAGTTGCTGCTGAGGGACGCATTAAGAATAGGCCAGGTCCAGTTATATCAGGAGCCGGACCGCAGATTAACTCCCCGTGAGGAAGCGGGTTTCTGGCGACTGGTTGAGCGCCGTCTGCGCGGTGAGCCTACCGCCTATATTACGGGGCGCCGCGAGTTTTACGGATTAAGCTTCTCTGTTGATAGCAGCGTCTTAGTCCCCCGCCCGGAAAGTGAGTTGCTGGTCGCCGAGGCTCTTCGGATTGCGTGCAGCCGCCCGGTT
>DAOWDD010000151.1 GCA_030639215.1 Dehalococcoidia bacterium | reverse complement strand
GGCCGCTTTGCTTTTCAGAAGTTCTCTTAATATGGTAGCGACTGGATAAACTGCTAGAAAGTGCATAAGGGTAACAAAATAAGCTTTTGTGTGATAGTGAATCTAAAATTTTCAAAAACGGGCTCATACCCCGAAGATCACTGGTTCGAATCCTATTGATATCCTAGCTCCACCACCTTATTATTGTGGCCGACCGTGATTTTGACAGGTAAACTTGAGGCATCTACAATGGTATCAGGAGAACCGGATTGGCCTTAAGCAAAGAGCGAGTCTACTATAAGGCGGTTCGTCGGGCGGTAGCTTCAGTTGGTTCTGAGGCAAGCTTACAGGAGAAGCTGTCTATCATCATTAGAGGGACGGCCAGGTCTATGAAGGCTGGCACCTCAATGGTACTGCTTGACGCCAACAGGAAGAAGCTGATACACAGTTCCTCATGGGGGCTGCCCCAGTACTACCTTCGTAAGGGCGTGCTGGATGCCGACAGAAGCCTGTCCGAGGTTGTCACCGGCCAGCCGGTGGTTATAGCTGATGTGGCTAAGGACAGCCGCATACAGTACCGTGAAATAGCCGCCCAGACTGGCATCGTCTCTATATTGGGCGTACCGGTAGTCTTAGATGGCATAGCTATTGGCAGCATCAGGGTCTATGCCAGGGAGCTGTCTGAGTTCAGCAATCAGGATATCAGCTTTGTTACCACCATGGCCGGTTTGGCCGCGGTAGCTCTCAACAGCCATCGGCTACGTCAAGAGAAGGGGGAGGCGGAACCGGGAAAAGCGGGCACTGTAGTCAGTACGGCAGCGCTACGGCAGGCACGGTCGGTGACCTTCGCTCACCCCAGCGAGGAAGAGTTTGCCCGAATACTGGACTTCTACAACATGGAGTGGGTGTATGAGCCCCGGTCTTTTCCGCTGAGGTGGCAAGGTGAGAGAGTCACTGAAATGTTCACCCCTGACTTTTATCTGCCTGGTCTTGACCTCTATGTCGAACTTACTACACTGAAGCAGAGTTTGGTCACGGAGAAGAACCGCAAGTTACGGCATCTCAGGGAGCTGTACCCTGAAGTTAAGATAAGCCTGCTCTACAAGGATGACTACGACCGCTTGCTGGCAAAATATGGCTGTGGTCCTCTGGCGCAGACCCGGGCCCGTGGCATCAGCCGCGTGCTGTATTCTGCCACCGATATTGATAGCCGGGTGCGGGCGCTAGCGGAACAAATATCCAAGGACTATGCCCACCGCCGTCCCATCTTGGTGGGCGTGCAGAGAGGCTTCCTCTGCTTTATGGCTGACTTAATCCGGCAGATAGCCATTCCCCTTGACCTGGACTTCATGGCTATCTCCTATTACAGCGGTGGCGATAACTCCGTGGTCAAGATTACCAAGGACATGGACCTCAACGTAGTCGGCAGGCACGTTATTATGGTGGAAGACATAGTGGATACCGGCATAACGCTGAACTATATTCTCAACCATCTGCGAGCCAGAGGACCGGCCAGCCTGGCAGTGTGCACTCTTCTGGACAGGCGAGTACGTCGCATAGTAGATGTGCCTCTTGACTATGTCGGCTTTGAAGTACCGGACGAATTTGTGGTTGGCTACGGGCTAGACTACAGGGAGGAGTATCGGAACCTGCCTTTTATAGGCGTCCCTAGTATAGAGAAGTCTGCGACAAAGGGAAGTAGCAAGCAAAAAGGCTGAGGCTTAACCGGTTAAAAAACGCCCCAAGTAACCTTTGCTTTCGGGATGTTCCACTTAAAAGCCCCTTTCAGATATCACCGAAGTGTCACCTACTTCGTTGCTCCTTAAGTGGTCAATCACCACCGCTTCAGTTACCTGGAGCATGCAAAGTGTGACATAGCTCGGTCAATTTGTCAAAGTGATTGAGCCTCTAACAGAGTCATTGGGGATAGAAATTCATTTTTTGCCACTCTACAGAACTTGATTTTTCTACACTTTTTGGGTTGGTGGCGTGTGGTTGGGCGAGATAGTTCAGGGTTAAATTAAAACGGTAAATGGTGGGCGGTACTGGTCTCGAACCAGTGACCTCTTGCGTGTGAAGCAAGCGCTCGAACAGTGGAGCCTGCCGCTTGTAGCTAGTGCATAGCTAAATTGCCAAGTAAAAATCATGGGGAACCACG
>DAOWDD010000056.1 GCA_030639215.1 Dehalococcoidia bacterium | reverse complement strand
TCAACCAGCTTGAGTACGGCAGGAGAGAATTCCTGGTTTCCCCTGCCGAAGATAAAGGCGTTACCGCCGATAGGCGAGATGATGATTTTTGCTTTGGGGTAACGATTGAGCAGCTCCAGAATCCTTTTTTCATTCAGGTTCTCCGCCACCAGTCTGTTGTTGTAGACAGCATCCACGCCGAGCAGCGTCTTCTTGACCTCGAGCCCTTCCGCTATCGCGGTGGTGGTTGTGCCGGCCCCAAGCAGGTACAGCGTGTCTCCCACCATGCCCTCAATGATGTAGCGTGCGATTTCCGCCTGATTTTCCTGGGATGATTCACTGGGGATAGTGGCTTCCTTCCCCGACTGCACCAGTCCCATTACTTCAGGGACTTTCAGGTAGCCATAAAGCTTACTCTCCAGCCTCCCGGCACGGTAGGCCTCTTCGTTAATATCCAGGACCTCTTTTTCCGAGATGCTGGTATTACCCTCGATAAAGGCATCAACAATCTCAGCCGCCGCTATGGCATTAACTGCAAATACGGAACCGAACATCTTCACCCCTGACGGTACCCCGATGACCGGCGTCTTCAGCCCCACGGCATCATAGATGTCCCGGGCAGTGCCATCACCACCGACAAACACCAGTAAGTCGACTTTCTCGCTCATTTCCCGGCCAATTCTCCTGGTGTCGTCAGCCGATGTTGTTTCACCGGGCAGTGAAGACACCGTGGCAAAGTTGATACCGGCGTCTTTAGCAACGTTCTCCCCCATCTTGCCGGGGGCTGCTAGAAGGAATAGCTCATCCGCATGTTTGAGGTGGGACAGGAACACTCTTGTCCTGGCCGGGGTTACCGGCTCTGCACCTAACTCGATAGCCGTACGGTACATCCTGCCGTCTGTCCCCTTCAGTCCGACGCTGCCCCCCATCCCCGCTACCGGGTTCACTATCAGGCCTATCCTTTTCATAGTATCTGCTTATTCCTCCCCTCTGCCAGCTTGCTTCCCCGGCTGCTTTTGGCCTGGGCCCTATCGGGCAGTTTCCGCATATAGAATTTCTTTCCTTGATATTCCAGCTCTACCAGGGCGCCGTCCTCGATTAACCTTTCTATCACCGTCCAATCGTTCCCCGTCTTCTCCAGGAATTCTATCACGGCTTCTTCTCTCATCGGGTGTACTGAAGTAATGCCAAGCAGGTCATTTTTAATGTTACCGGTGGAGGCGAAAGCGTTTCCTTCGTAGCCGATTAGATACTCGACACCGCTTAATCTCTCCGAGAAAGCCTGGTATGCTATATTTATCGCCGACTCAGCAGCAGCCCTTATCTCTCTTCTTGCCGGTGGCCTGGTTGGGATAGCCAGGTAGGCCTTGTTCGGCTTTAGCTTTACCAGGAAGTGGGCTATTTTCTCCAGTTCTTCGCTGTTATCATTAAAATCCTGGATAAGCATAGTCTCGGTAGTCAGCTCACCCTTAAAGGTGCTGGCGAAATTACGCATACCCTCCAGGATTGCTCCGAGCTCCAGGGATTTATGGGGCCGGATAATCTGGTGCCAGACCTCTTCGCTCACGGCATCGATCTTTAGTGAGACCCAATCGGCTTTCCCTAAGTCCTCCCTGACGTCTCCGTGCCAGATGAGGGAGGCATTGGTAATAACAGCAATCTTGGCGTCGAGCGGCTTTAACAGCCCAATCTCTTCGCCCAGGTTGGCATCCAGGGTAGGTTCACCATCGGAGACAAAGGTCAGGTAGTCTACCGACTCCCCTCTTTCCTTGACCTTTCTCACCTGCCCTGTTACTGCCCGGGCAACCTCTTCCGCTTGGTAGAAGGTTGTTCTATCAACCTGCATATTGATGGTATTACCGAGCTGACAGTAGACGCAGGCATAGGTACATATCTTGGGCGGGATATTATTGATACCCAGGCTACGTCCTAGTCGCCGGGACGGAACCGGGCCATAGCTAATAGAATTCATCGCCCTTTTCTTTTCGTGCCTCGCCTCAGAAAAATATCAAGGCTCTTGACCTCCCCTACCCCCTTTAGAGAAGAGACCATCCCCAACAGGGTATTGGTAATGAACTCCTTGGGAAAGGTACTCAGTGGCGTAGGAACGTTATTGATATAGAGGGAGGTCCTTTCCAGCTGGGGTATTATCATGCCCTTTTCCAGGAGGTCGGCTAGACCTTTAACGTCCTCCAGGGAGAACTGTCTTACTTTGCTCTCCAGCGGTTCATCACTGGCGATGGCGATAAGCTTCTTGATATTGCTCAAGAGAGGGCCGGCCTCCCTGCGGTGCACCTCTATCTTGGGGGCATCGCCTTGCTTAAAACCCTCGGCAATAATGAGGTCACAGTCTTCGCCCAGCAGGCGGGCTAGCTCACCGGGCGTAACTTCTTCCTTGACCGGCTTGATTAGCACAACCTTGCCCGGGGAACTGAGGATAGTGGAGTGGCTCCCCGCCCTAATGTGACGCCAGCTGTCCTTACCCGGTTCATCAAGGTTAACGTCCCGGCAGGTGTGCTTGATGGTAGCTACCTGATAGCCCCTTCCGGTCAGCTCAGTGAGCAGCTTCTCGATAAGGGTCGTCTTACCCGATTTCGACCTGCCGACGATGGAAACTATGAGAGGCATATTTCATCTTCTCCTTAATGTTAATGCTTGCGGTAGGCCCTTTTCCAGGGCTCTTTCTGGAAAGCCAGGTAGTCCTTGGCTGCCTTTTTCAGAGTATCTGCGGCGAGAAGGGCACAATGTCGGTTGCCTTCCGGCAGCCCGCCCAGGGCGTCCAGGATATCCTGTTGGCTGACCCTGAGGACTTCGCTTACGGTTTTCCCCTTGACCAGTTCGGTGACCATGCTTCCCGTCGAGATAGTGGCGGCACAGCCGTCGGTTACGAAACTGGCGGCGATAACTACACCGCCGTTTACCTTGAGCCATATCTCCATGGTGTCGCCGCAGGGCCCGGTAATTCTGCCGAATGCGTCGGCACCCTTCATATCACCCAGATTCTTCGGGTGCAGGGCATGGTCAATCACTTCACCACTGTATACCTGCCTCATCTTCGCCTCAATGAGGGCTTCATATTCCTGGTGTCCTGAAATCATCTCGTTAGCCCCCGGCTTTCTCTGTTGTCGGCAGGGATAGTGCCCTGGTAAGGGCTTGAGCCATGCTGCTGAAGGCATCCGAGCTGTAGCGCTCTATATTCCCCTCGTCGCATAACCTGGCTAGCTCCGGATCGATGGGTAACTCCCCCAGTAGTGGCGCACTGGCTGCTTGTGCCATCTCCTTTCCCTTGCCTTTACCAAAAAGCTCAATCTTCTTGTCTATCTCGGGCACATACAGATAGCTCATATTCTCAATTACCCCCAGGATGGGCTTTTCCATCTTCTTGGCCATACTGACCGCTTTCTTAACTATCATATTGGTCAGGTCCTGGGGGGTGGAGACAATGATTACCCCCGATACCGGCAGGGTCTGCATTACGGTCAGGGGGGCATCAGCAGTCCCCGGTGGCAGGTCGACAATCAGGTAATCGAGCCTACCCCAGACCACCTCCTCCCAGAACTGGGTAATCGCCCTGGAGATGAGGGGCCCGCGCCAGATAACGGCATCCTCCTCCTGGTGCAGCAGAAGATTAAAGGACATCACCTCGATGCCGGACCGGGAGAGCACCGGCATAATCCCGGTATTGCTGCCCCCGGGCCGCTCGTTAATACCCAGCATTTTGGGGATACTGGGTCCGGTGATATCCGCATCCAGAATACCTACTTCGTAACCCTGCCGCCTGAGGGCCATTGCGGTAAGACTGGCTACCAGAGATTTGCCTACCCCTCCCTTACCGCTCATCACGGCGATAATGGAGTTGATTTGATTTAGCTCTGCCGGCTTAACCTCGACAAATTCCACCTGTACGCTATCGGCGTCGCTCAGTCTCCCGACAACTTCCTTCGCCTTATGTCTGAGCCAGTCCTGAGCCGCTTCGCCCAGAGCCGATGAAGCCAGGGTGATGCTGACCTTGCCGTCCGAGACCGCTACCTGCCGCACCAGGTTCAACATTGCCAGGCTGCGCTTAACGCCCGGCACCAGCACCTCATTCAGGCTCTCCCTTACCTGTTCCTCAGTTACCATCGTAGTCTCCGGTCGTTGCTCTTAGCTTACATAATGTGTTATCTGGGAAATTCTCCACAACTATCCCCTGACCCTGGCAGTAGTCTTCGATTTGGCGGCTGTTATCTTGGTTTATATCGCACTTATTTATACAAACTATAACAGGAACGGCAAAGTGGTGGCAAACGCCGATAACCCGCTTAAGGTCATGTATTCCGGATAGGGTTGGCTCGGTGACAACCACGGCCAGGCTTACCCCGGATAGGGAGGAGATGACCGGGCAGCCGGTGCCTGGGGGCCCGTCGTTGATAATATAATCAAGCCCCCCTTCGTTATTTTAATAGTGTCAAGAAAGTGCTAAAATGTTCTGGGGTTCAAGGAACAGGAGGAAAGAGGCATAACCATGACGATTAGGGAAAACGTCAAGCTAATCTTGAGCGAGCTGCCGGAGGGGGTTGAGCTGGTGGCTGCGGCTAAGACAAGACGGCCGGAGGAAGTCTTTGAGGCAATCAAGGCGGGGGTAGAGATTATCGGTGAAAACTACCTCCAGGAGATGGAACGGGCCTATCGGGTAGTTGGCGGGAGGGCAAAGTGGCACTTCATCGGCTACCTGCAGAAGAATAAGGTGAGAAAGGCGGTT
>DAOWDD010000013.1 GCA_030639215.1 Dehalococcoidia bacterium | reverse complement strand
GCGATGAGGAAAAGGATTCGCGGGCAAATCGCTATGTAGGAGACAACACTTTAACTGAGTCAGAGAAAGCGGCATTTTATGTCCACGAGCTAGTTGACTGTCAAGGACTCGAGTTTGTTGTTTTCAGTAGTGCTCGAATTAATCAGTACGTAGTGTTACCAGGGAATATTGTGATTGCCCCGTGCTTTGCAACAGAATCGGGAGCGACCAACAGCCTGATCGTCCAGTGTACACGGGAGATGGAACGCAGAGGATGCTTTGTTTATGACGGTTGGTTACCGATAGCTGATTGGAACAAAGATAGTGTACGCAAAGCTATTAGCTTGATAGATTCGGCCCTGTCTCTCTTTACCCTCCGGGTATCAACTTGGTTATCATGGGAACCGAAGTATAGTCCTTTTCAAAAAGATGGGAAATGGCATGAGTTTAACCAAGTAGATGTTAGGCAGTTAGATCAATTGATAGAATCTATGGGGCGATTGGATGAGGCAGATGCCCGAGCTCTTCTGAATAGTATAGTATGGCTCTCCCAATCAGTTAGACTCGAACAACCGCCTGCCAAGTTTCTATTCGGTATCCTAGCAATTGAATCCTTAGGTAATTATATAGAAGAGGAATCATCAGATAACTCTATTTTCAATAGGCTTCGCTGTAAGCAAATGACTAAGCATCAACTAAAGGAAGAGCGGCAAGCTTGTGTCGGAGATATAATGGGTCAATTTCTTGATACTGATCCCGAAGGAGCTGTGAAATCAGCCTACTTTGACTGCATAATCGGAATAAAGAAAAGGCTTCAGGCACATCTAACAAACGTTTTCCAAGATAATACAGAGGCAGTGGAACTGCTATTTAATACTAAAATAGACGGTAAGACATTGTACGAATTGAGAAGCCATATAGCACATGGGAAAATAGACATGCTAAGTGAGCAGCAACGCGAAACAATTAATTTGCGAGCGTGGGACGTAGAGCGTATAGCAAGAGATTATCTTTTGAAGGTAGTAATGACTGTTACAGGCCAAGCGTTGCCCGAAGCCGAAATCCCTGAAGTCACATCTGGTCACTTAGAGAATTGTATTATCTTTCATGAAGGTAGGTACGAGGGGCCTATACATATGGCTGAGGTGTATTCCTCATCGTATAGAGGTTTCATTACTGGAATGTCCTAAGTATGTAATGGTTCAACAAAAGCTTAGAATATTGCCTCAGCGTTGAATAAGCCAGACTCTTTGCGGTTAATGGTATCCACACAAAGCATGCTCTCCTATTCTCCAACTCTCGCCGTTCTTACTAACACTCTCTAGAATAGTCAGAACGGTAATACGTACTCCTACTTCAGCTTCGCCGGAGAAGGGCTGATTGAGGAATACGAGGCTGCCTCCCGAACCTGAGAATGAGGGAGGAGCTCGAAAGCCGGGTTCTCCAGGTGAAGATGGCGCTCTTTTACCTCAAGACCGTTGCTAAAGCCGCCGAGAGAGCCATCACCTCTAATGACACGGTGGCAGGGAATAATGATAGGTAGCGGATTTCTGCCCAGGGCCTGTCCTACCGCCCTAGCCGCCCTTGGCTTGTTAACCTGTCCAGCCACCCAGGCGTAGCTCCTGGTCTTGCCGCAAGGGATAAGCCTGGTCGCCTCCCATACCATACGCTGGAGGGGGGTGGCTCCAGAGAGGTCGAGCCGGTCGGGAAAGTCTACCCGGCTACCGCCAAGAAAACCCTTCAGGCGTTCCACCAGGCCGTCAAAAAGGTGGGGCGAAGCCGGGGCACAGCTTACCCGATCGCCCAATAGCCCCCTGGCTTGTTGCTGGGAGGGCTGGGGCAGGGTTATAACCAGTACTCCCTGCGTTGAACCCAGCATGCCTACCCAACCCATCCCGGTATTAAAGGTGATACCGGTTAACCATTCCGCCATTTCCGCACCCCGGGAACCGGCCACGCCTGCGGTTATACCCCCTCGGGCTGGATGAGTCCGTAGTTATTATCCTTACGGCGGTATAGCAGGTTGAGCTTCTCCGTATCATCATCAAGGAAGAGGAAAAAATCGTGCCCCAGAGTCTCCATCTGGTAGATGGCTTCCTCAACCGGCATCGGCTCCACAGCAAACCGTTTGACCTTGACCACCCCGGCCGGGGGTTGGGCTATTCCTACCTCACCATCCGGTTTGCCCCGGCCCGGTGAGCCACCCTTCCGCCGGTCATTCTGCTTTCCCTTACGGTGCTCTATCTGCCGATTTGTCACGGCAACCACCCGGTTAATAGCGGTGAACAGGTCGGCCGCCCTTTCTTCGCTGCGGAGCGTGGTACCACTGCCGTTTACTATTACCTGCACTACAAAGTGCTGCTGGGGGGACCTTGTCTTTTCTTCAAATATTTCTACCCTGGCCTCGACAGTATCGGGCAGATAGCGGCCGAGCTTACCCAGCTTTCGTTCAATATAGCTGCGTACCTCCGGCGATAGCTCCATATTCTTACCGGTTATCAGTAACTCCATCTCTCTAAACCCCCAATAATAGTATCATCCACCCTTCCCCCACCTCCCTAAATCTCTCTTGCCAGGACCAGTCCCCAAACTGAGGCAGCCCCGGCATCTTTCAACGCTACGGCACAGGCATCAAGAGTAGCTCCGGATGTGGTGACATCATCTATGAGCAATACCTGGCTACCCTTCAGCCGGTGGTCCCGGCAGACAAAGGCATCGGCCACATTACCTCTGCGTTCTTTAACGTTTTGCGTCCTGGCCTGAGGAGGAGCCAGCCGCTTTCGGATAAGACAACCATCTATTACCGGCAGTCCAGCCAGTTTAGCCAGCTTCCGAGCCAGCAGCCCGGACTGATTATAGCCGCGCTCCCTTAACCTCTTTGAGTGCAGCGGTACCGGAACCAGGACCTCTGCCGGCATATAATGGGCGGTAAGGCAGTCACTTAGCAGTCCAGCCAGGGGCTCGGCTATAGCTCTAAGGTTCCTGTATTTTAGCTGATGGATAGCCTTACGCATCACCCCGTCGAACTGAAAGGGGGAACGGATGCCGTCTATCGCCGCCAGCCAGCTAACACAGGTGGAGCAAAGTATGCCACTGGCCTGGGATCTGCCACAGCGGGGACAAAGCGGCGGCATAATCCGCAGTAGCGACTGACAGCAGGAATTACAAATGAAACCGCCCTCTTTGCCACAACCCACACACCACCTGGGATACAGCAAATCAAGCGCTACTCTCTTGAGTTTAGCTACTTGAGAAAGCACAGCCACCACCTGCAGTCCTTAATCCAGGGTCAGGAATGGATTATTCCATATTTAGTGGGACCGGGTATTGTGGAGCGCTCCGCTCATGATGGGCTCATTAAGATATACGTCACCGTTCCTGATCTTTAAGTTAAAGCCGCAATCAGGATTGGTACAAACCCAGGCTTTGTAGTGAATGGCTGCCCCTTGACTGCCAAAGTCAGACAGGGGCACCAGGTCTCCAGTCTGGCACTTCTGGCATTTAGGTAAATAAACTTGGTCCATTAAGTCCACCTCCCAACCAAAATTAATCTTTTTCAGTATACACCAGGCGGTTGGCGGTTGGCAAGAGCTTCTCCTGTCATTGCGCCAGCTTGGTCAGGCTAATCCGGCTGTAGATAGCCCCCTCCCTGGTCAACTGGCTCTTCATCAGACTGATGCCATCCACCTCAACAGCGCAAGCGGCGAATTTAGTGCCGGCGATAAGCTGCCCGAACCGGCTCCGTTCGCCTGGTGATGCCCGGCTGCTGAGGCGGGCCAGGGTCAGGTGCGGAGTGAAAGGCCGTGACTCAGGAGCAAAGCCCAGCCGGGACAGCCTGGCATCAATATGCCCCTGCAGCCGCTTGAGCTTTTCTACCTCTCCGCTTACCCCTACCCAGGCTACCTGAACCATCCTTGGATTGGGAAAGACCCCCAGCCCTTCAACCTTAAGGTGAATGGGTGAAATTCCCCGCGCTGCCTCTTCTATCGCCCCGGTTATTTCGATAGTCTTATCAATAGGGACACTACCGAGGAACTTCAGTGTCAGGTGAATACTGCCCGGACTGACCCACTTTACCCACGGCTGCTTATCCGCTTTTAGCTGCGTCTCAAGACGGTCAAGCAGCGACTTTAAGTCACTGGGTAGTTCAATCGCAACGAAAGAGCGAATCTGATCCAAGCCTAAGCCCTACTCCTGTTGTTTACTCCTGATATCGAGTAACCTGCGGGCATTGCCGGAAAGGATAAGGCTCCTAGTTTCTTCAGGCAGGTCCAGGGAGTTAATCTCGCTAAGGAAGCGGCCCTGTGGTAGCAGGGGGTAATCGCTGCCGAAGAGAATCCGGTCACTGCCAACAAGCTGGTTGACCTGATGATATACCTGAGGGTGGTACAAATAGGGTGAAGCCGCTGTGTCAAAGAAGACATTGCCCATTGCCTTCTTTACCTCGGGCATCAGGGCGTAGAAGGGCAGCCCACCGCCCCAGTGAGCACAGACTACAGTCAGTTCGGGAAAGCTTCTAATCAGGTAGTAGAGTATCTCCGGGGTAACGCTTCCCTTCCCCGGGTACTGGTGACCGATCGGTTCAGAGGAGTGAGTGAGCAAAATCAGCTTATGCTTTACCAATACCTCAACAAATGGCTCCATCACCGCCGTATCGCCCAGGTCGATTAGCTGCATATCCGGCCTGAGTTCACCAATCCCCTTTATCCCACCCCTGGCACAGCGCTCGATCTCAGCAACGGCAGCCTCGGTGGACTGTGGCTGGACAGCGGCGAAGCCAATCAGGCGGTCAGGGTAACGAGCGATTGACTCCAGGATGTAGTCGTTGGTCTCGACACAAAGCTCGTGGGTTGTCCAGCCAATATTCAAGATGACTGACATATCAACCCCGTCTTCATCCATGCTGGCAATGAGTTCATCGGCGGTGGCAAGCGTAGCTTCCTTCCGGGAATAAAGAAGGGCAAATGAGGGGTCCGCTTCAACATACCTGGCGCGGTTTTTCTTTACCCCTGGTGAGAAGACATGGGTGTGGAAATCAATTATCACATCGAGATTATAGCAGAACCCTCTGAGTGGCTTCAAGGAAGGTACGCCCTTACCGCGACAACCTTCCTCTATCAAAACGGATAATTCGTTCTCACCGAGCACAACGATATCTCCTATCTGAAACGCCTCTAGGGAGGCCCGCTCGGCGGTTTCTAGCCGGGCGACTAGCCAATAAATCACTCAAACATCACCAAATACATTGACAAAAATACACTATGTATGTTATTGTTGACTAATATGGTCTACTTAGTAGTATATACTTGATTAGAGTAAGTAAGCCGAATCAAAACTCTGTGGTCATGTTATCGAAAGGCTATATCGCATTCATGCAGACATGATTATGAGGTAATCCAATATCTTGTTTTCAGCATATGGGTATTCCGTGTAATCTATTTCGAATCGCTAGAAACAATGCCGGGTAGAATATGATATAGTAAATCTGAAGGAGGAGTGAATGAAACGGAAGTTTTTTGGGATCAGCTTACCCTGGTTGATTTTTACCTTGGTACTACCGCTAACGTCTATGGTTCTATTCTCGGCAGCACCAGTCGAGGCCGACTCCGGCTGAGGTAGCGATGAGCCGCCAGTTTCGGGGGCTATGAAAATTACCATGGACGTCCGTTTCGAGGATGGTGGTACTGTCGAGATAGATGGTGTTACACCGTGTTCTTACCCCGATAGCAATTTCTTTGAAGCAGGGACGATAGTTAGCCTTGAGGCTATTTCGGAGCCCGGGTGTTACTTTGCCGGATGGAGTGGGGATTTAACCGGTAGTGATAACCCCATCGCTATTGAAATGGACTCAGAGAAGACCATTACCGCCAACTTCTCCCGGATAACATATGCCTTAACCATCGAGGTTAATGGTAGCGGCTCGATAACTCCATCAGATAGCAGACAGGACTATGAATCAGGGACCGTAGTTGAGATCACTGCCATCCCGGACAGCGGCTGGCAGTTCGATGGCTGGAATGGTGACGTGGACGACCAGACTCTGGCTACCACTACGGTGGCCATGGATTCGGAGAAGACCATTACCGCCAACTTCTCCCGGAATACCCTTGCCTGGTGGATAATTGCCGCTATTGCCGCTGGTGCGACCATTGCTATAGTATTACCATTACTAGCCAGGAGCCGCCGAAGAAATGATTGATACCGTAGATTGTTCATTAAAGCCGTCCGAATTAAAAGAGGCTGTTAGGGATGCGTATTCTAATTGTAGATGACGACCCGGAGATTGTCAGTTTTGTCAAACGGGCCTTGGCATACGAAGGGTATACCGTTGATACCGCAAGCGATGGTACGGAGGCTTTGGCTAAAGCTCTCAATCAAGAGCCGGATCTGGTGGTTCTGGATATCATAATGCCAGGAATTGATGGTATCGAGGTCAGTAAGCGCCTGCGTCAGGCAAATGACGTGCCGATTCTAATGTTGACGGCCAAGGGGACCGTGCTGGACCGAGTAGCCGGATTGGATGCTGGAGCTGATGATTATTTGGTTAAGCCGTTTTCTGTGGATGAGCTTCTGGCCAGGGTGCGGGCTTTACTCCGGCGCCGTAAGCCCGGAGGAGTAGAAGAAGTGCTCCGTTTCAGCGATCTTTCGCTCAATACCGTTACTAGAGAAGTAAAGCGTAACAACGAAACCCTGGAGTTCACTGCCCAGGAGTTTGACCTGCTCTTACTCTTTATGAATCATCCGCGTCAGGTCCTGAGGAGACATTTTATCTACGAGAAGGTCTGGGGATTCGATTATAGCGGTGACTCCAACGTGATTGAGGTTTACACTCGTTACTTGCGGGCTAAGTTAGAATCTAACGGGCGACCCCGGTTGATCCATACTGTCCGTGGTGTGGGCTACGTATTGAGGGAGTAGAGAGATGCCGATCCGCTGGCGATTGACCTTATGGTTCGCCCTGATACTATGCGGCATTCTGGGGCTCTCAGGCACTATCTTATATCTTCTGGTGCAGCGCGACCTTACCAATCAGATAGATGATAATCTGAGCCTCTATTCGGCCCAGGTACACGGCACACTTAACCCTTCCAGTTTACCTCCCATAAACGAATTTGCTTCTCCTGGGGTCTATATTCAACTGATAGACCGGGACGGAAATGTTGTCGTTAAGTCGGATAACCTCGGTGAGCAAGAACTACCGGTAAACCCCTCCCTGATTGCGCGTGGATTTGCTGGGAGTGTTGATATCCAAACGGTATCCGCGGGTCACGATGCCAAACTCAGGGTCATGGTTTCACTGCTGTATCTGCAGGATCAGACGCTTCTTCTGGAGGTGGCCCAATCTACCAGCTATATAGATTCGACTCTGATCCAGATACGATGGGGTATTGTGGTGAGCGTGCTGGTGGCGCTTTCGTTAACCACGATATTAGGTGGGGGTGTGGTTCGGAGAGCGCTATTACCAGTACGCCGGATTACGCAAACAGCGGAGAGTATCGAAACAAGTCCTGATCTAAGCCAGCGTGTCGGGTACCGGGGGCCGATGGATGAGATTGGTCACCTCGCGGCCACATTCGATGACATGATCGAGCGTTTAGATAGGGCCTTTAAATCTCAACAGGAATTCGTGGCCGATGCGTCTCACGAGTTGAGGACGCCGCTAACCGTGATCCGGGGCAACCTCGATTTACTCAAACGTAATCTGAGTGAGGCAGACCGTAAAGAGTCGTTGCGAGCGCTTGAGTCGGAGACGGCACGGATGGTGAAAATAGTAAACGACCTACTTCTGCTGGCCGAAGTAGACTCCGGTCCATTACTGGAGCCGGAACCGGTGAAACTCAAAGAAATCCTCGAAGAAGAATCGGCACGGATACGACCACTGGCTGGAACTCGCAAGATCATTATAGGGCGTCAGGAAAATTTGGTGACCAGGGGAAACCCCCAGCAGTTGAAGCGGTTGGTCGGGAATCTGCTGGATAATGCCGTCAAATATACATCCGAGGATAACGACATTACCCTGTCGCTATTTCGAGAAGACGGGTGGGCCTGCCTTAAGGTCTCGGATACGGGGATTGGAATCGCTCCTCAACATTTGCCGCATATCTTCGATCGTTTTTACCGGGTTAACCAGATTCGCTCTCGAATTAGAGGAGGTGTGGGCTTGGGGCTCGCTCTGGTCAGAGAGATAGCCGGGCGACATGGAGGAAGGGTTACGGTAACCAGCGAACCGGGTAAGGGTAGCACATTCACCGTTCGATTAAGAATCTAAGCTTTTTCTAAGCAGTTTCTAATCTTATTCTAATCTCACGTAAACCTGACTATGACATTATAGATATTGGTAATACCCAGAATGCTTTCTTGGTGAGTATTAATGATTAGGAAAAAGGTCGTCCTAGGCTGTATTGCGGCCATAGTCTCAACCTGGCTAGTGTTAGGGCTAGTTGTGTTGCCCCGACAGTCACCAGATTTATCAGCACCTGAGCCAGTAGTGGAGACGGATGCCGTGATCGACCTTGGGATAACCTATCTTTGCGTTACCCCGATGCTTTCCGCCTACTATGATCTGGGAGTAGATTCCG
>DAOWDD010000043.1 GCA_030639215.1 Dehalococcoidia bacterium | reverse complement strand
TAGGCGTGTTGAGACAATTATGGACGGGACTAAGGCGGTCGGTAATCGTGTTAAGGCTAAGGTAGTCAAGAATAAGGTTGCTCCCCCTTTTAGAAGCGCCGAGTTTGATATCATGTTTGGCCGCGGTATCAGCCGGGAGGGTAATCTTATTGACGTTGGTGTAGAGTTGGGGCTAGTTAAAAAGGCGGGTTCTTTTTTCTCCTACGGTGATGTTCGTCTGGGGCAAGGCAGGGAGAATGCCAAGCAGTACCTGAACCAGCACCCTGAGCAAGCTCAAGAGATTGAGCAGCAGATTAGAACCTCAGCCGTAACCACTCATACTGCGATGCCTGAAGGGTGAAGACACTCCACCCGACAGGTTAGCAGCAATATAGAACAGAATATTGAGGTAAATGAGGCTGAGGCTTGAGGCTTTGGCCTTATTTTTTGGCGGGGGTTATAGGCAGATGAGCAGGGTTACCGCCCTTCGTTTGGGGAGGGGGCGGGGAGAGCGAGTAAGCATATATCTGGACGGTGAGTTCGCTTTCAGTCTGGAGGCTGAGGTGGTGGCGAAAGAGGGGCTCAAGGTCGGGCAGGAGCTATCCCAGGCTCAGATTGAGGCGTTAGCCAGCTCAGATAACTTTCGGCGCTGTCTTGCCGCCGCCGTGCGCTACCTTAGCTATCGTCCCCGGAGTGAATTTGAGCTTCGAGAGAGGCTTTCCCGGCGCAGTTTTGATAGTGATAGCATCGAGGCGGCGCTTACCCGGCTGAAGGAGCAGGGGCTGGTGGATGATACAGACTTTGCCCGATTCTGGAGAGACAACCGACAGTCATTTAGCCCGCGCAGCCGCTGGCTGACCGGACTGGAACTGAGGCGCAAGGGAGTGGCTGAGGAGGTGATCGACCAGGTGGTCGGTGACGTCAGTGATAACGATAGCGCTTATCAGGCCGCCTTAAGCAGGGCGCATCGGCTGCCAGCGTCTGACTACCAGAGCTTTCGTCATGGCCTGGCCGGGTATCTCAGGCGGCGCGGCTTTGGTTATCGAGTGATAAATAACACTGTGGAGCAGTTATGGCAGGAAATAAGGGACTAGCTCGAGATAGTCTTACCCTGATGCCTGTTTGGTACGGTGACCGGTATTGGCGCATGATGGGCCGGTCCTTTGTTGCTTGCAGAGCTGTAGCCAGAAGAGAGGTATGAAATGCCAATAAACGCAGGAGCAATAAACATATTAACCATTCTATTCAGTTTCATCATCGGTGGGGTGGCCGGAGCAGCCTTCATCTTCTTTTTCAGAAGGTTCCGGCTGAATCAGGAAATGCGCCTTGTCGAGAGGAAGGCGGCTAAGGTTCAGGCGGAAGCTGAGCACAAGGCTAGGGATGTAGTTAGTGAGGCTAAGGCGGAGACGGCGAAATTGAAGTCGGCGGCTGAGGCGGAGGGTCGCGAGCGGCGCTCCGAGTTACAGCGTAACGAGAACCGTCTGGTGCAAAAGGAAGGGACACTGGATCGCAAGTTAGAGGATGTGGAGCGTCGCGGGCGTGAGTTGACTAACAAGGAAGAGAAGATGGAGTCCATTCGTACCCAGCTTGAGGAGGCCAGGGGTAAGCAGTTAAAGCAGCTGGAGGTGATTTCGGGTATGTCCACCGATGAGGCAAAGAAGTCGCTGCTTGATGCTACGGAGGTCGAGGTCCGGGAGGATACCTCCCGGCGTCTCCGGGAGTGGGAGGCCGAGTTGAGAGCGGAAGAGAATAAAAAGGCTCAGGAGATTTTATCCCAGGCTATCCAGCGCTGCGCCTCTGACGTTGCCACTGAGGCGACGGTATCCATTGTCGCAATTCCCAGTGATGATATGAAGGGCCGGCTTATTGGGCGAGAGGGGCGCAATATCAGGGCCCTGGAGCAGGCGACCGGCGTTGACCTGATTATTGATGATACCCCTGAGGCGGTAACCCTATCCAGCTTTGACCCGGTGCGGCGGGAGGTGGCCCGCCTGGCTTTGACCAAGCTTATTCTTGACGGGCGCATCCATCCCGCTCGCATTGAAGAGGTGGTAGCCAAGTCCAAAGAAGAGGTAGAGGCTGCCATCTATAGCGCCGGGGAGCAGACGGCCTACGAAGTGGGTGTTACCGGCTTGCGCCCCGAGTTAATCAGGTTGCTTGGCCGCCTCAAGTTTCGTACCAGCTACGGGCAGAACGTCCTGGTCCATAGTATTGAGGTGGCGCATATATCCGGTATGATTGCCAGCGAGCTGGGAGCCAATGTGGCGATAGCCAAGAAGACGGGGCTGCTGCACGACATCGGTAAGGCGGTGGACCATGAGGTGGAAGGGACTCACGCCGCTATCGGTGCTGACCTGGTGAAGCAGTGGGACAAATCCTCCGAGGTGGTCCGGGGAATCGCTGAGCACCATGGCGAGACCGGCACCACCAGCGTCTGGGGCTTTATTGCTTCGGCGGCTGATGCTGTCAGCAGTGCCAGACCGGGAGCCCGGCGCGAGTCTTTGGAGGGCTATCTGCAGCGGCTGAGGGCGCTGGAGGATATCGCCGGCGGCTTTAAGGGGGTAGAAAAGTCCTTTGCCATTCAGGCCGGCCGTGAGATCCGCATCCTGGTCAAGCCGGAAGAGGTTGATGACCTGGGGGCGATGCGGATGGCCCGGGATATAGTTAAGAAAATAGAAGAAGGGCTGCAATATCCGGGACAGATCAAGGTTATCGTATTAAGAGAGACGAGAGCCGTAGACTACGCTAAATAGGGCAGGTTAGAGACGTTTTCACCGGTGATGGTGCTTTAGGAGGCTGGGGCGGCCTATAGCCGGTGAGGTAGGAGACGCTAATGCTGGTACTGGTGATTGGCGATATCATTGGCCGGCCGGGGCGCCGGGCGGTAAGCCGGCTCCTGCCTGATATCAGCCGAGAGTGTGGGGTGGACCTGGTTATTGCTAACGCTGAGAATGCTGCCGGCGGCATCGGGGTGACCGTGAATACGGCCAAGGAGCTGCTTCGGGCCGGCATCCATGTGCTCACCTCGGGCAACCATATCTGGGCGGAGAAAGAGATTATCCCTCACCTTGATGGTGAGATGCCTATCCTGCGTCCGCTGAATTATCCTTGCGGCGTACCCGGCAGGGGCTATTTACTGGCCGGTCAGGTTATGGTAGTCAATCTGATCGGGAGGACCTTTATGGGTAATTTTGACTGCCCGTTCCGGGCTATGGACAGGCTGCTTGCCGAGCTTCGGCCCGGGCCGCCGGTGATTATCGTTGATTTCCACGCCGAGGCGACCTCGGAGAAGGTGGCCCTGGGACGCTATCTGGACGGGCGGGTCAGCGCCGTGCTCGGTACGCACACCCATGTCGGCACCACCGACGCTAAGCTGTTGCCTCAGGGCACGGCCTATGTTACCGATATCGGTATGACCGGACCGGTTGATTCGATTATCGGTGATGATATTGAAGCGGTCACTCGCCGCTTTCTGACCATGATACCCCACCGCCTGTCCGTAGGCAGGGGGAGGGTAGTGCTTGATGCGGTACTGGTCGGGATAGATGAGGGTAGTGGTCGGGCGGTAAGCATTGAGCGAATCTCACGGGAGGTGGAGTGATGGTGTCCCGGGTAGACCTTCACATACACTCCACCGCCTCTGACGGCCGGCTCAGCCCGCCGGAGGTCGTGGCAGAGGCCGCCGAGCAGGGGTTAGCCGTTATTGCCCTTACTGACCATGATACTGCCGAGGGTGTCGCCCTGGCCCTGGCGGCGGCTTCCGCCTTCCCCGGACTGAGAGTTATCCCCGGCGTTGAGCTCAGCACCGATTTTGCTCAGGGAGAGGCCCATATTCTGGGCTACTTTATCGACGATACCCATAAGGAGCTAAGGACAAGGCTGGAGAGGATGCGCGATTCCCGGCGCGAGAGGGCCCGGGAGATGATTGCTAAACTTAGGGGTCTCGGTATTCATATCGAGTGGACGCGGGTCCAGGAAATAGCCGGCGGCGGTTCGATCGGCCGGCCTCACCTGGCCCGGGCGATGCTGGAAAAGGGCTATATCGGCTCTTTTAGAGAGGCGTTTACCGGCTACATCGGCCGGGGTGGTCCTGCCTATGCCGAGCGCCGGAAGATGACGCCGGTAGCGGCGGTGGAGCTTATCTTGCGGGCTGACGGACTGCCCGTGCTGGCGCACCCCTTGTTTATCGATGACTGGCAGGCAATGATTATTGAGCTAAAGGGGGCCGGCCTGGTCGGTATCGAGGCATACTACGATGGTTACACTGCCCGGGAGATAGATAGCCTGCTAGTCCTGGCTGAGAAGTATGGTCTCATTGCGACTGGCGGCAGCGATTTTCACGGTATCGATACCGGCACTGAGACCGCGCTTGGTGGTGTGGATGTGCCGATGGAGGCAGCAGAGCGTCTGGTGGCCCTGGCGGAGCAGCGAGCGCTCCGGTCGGCTATAACATTAAGTAGCGAAGCATCTCCTTGTAAAACGGGGGATAGAGGGTATAATAGATAGTCTTACTCAAGGGGGGACCGGTGGGTTTTGAGTTTGGACTGCTGATAGCGGCTGCCTATCTCTTGGGCTCGGTGCCGTCCTCGTACCTGGCGGCTAAATGGTCTCGCGGTATAGATATCAGGAAGTACGGCAGCGGCAATGTGGGGGCAAGCAACCTGTTGAGTGCGACCTCCAGGAGGGTGGCTGCTCCGGTATTCCTCTTTGACTTGTTGAAGGGCTGGATAGTGGTGTGGGCGGCCTGGCGGCTGGGTCTGGGCATTACCGAGCAGGTGGTGGTGGGATTGGTCGCGATTGGCGGACACAACTGGCCCGTTTTCCTCCGTTTCAGGGGGGGCAGGGGGGTTATCACCACTATGGGCGTCGCCTTTATCATTCCCCTGCTAAATAATCTGGTCTCCTGGGGAGCGGTAATTCTTATTACTGTTATTCTGAATGCGGTAGTCTGGGTTAGCTCTTTCTTTAAGCGGGGATCGCTGGGCGTATTCATCGCGGCGGCCGGACTGCCCTTAGTTAGCTGGGTGTTTACGGCGTCACTCCCCTTTACCCTGGGCTGCTCCGGGATGTTTCTGATGCTGGTCATCCGGCGCCTGACGGCGCCGCAGCCGGTCACCATCTCCTCAATGAGCCGGAAGCAGGTGCTGGTTAACCGTCTCTTTTTTGACCGTGACATAAGGGAGAAAGACGCCTGGGTATCCCGGGTACACGAGCGAGAGGAGAAGCGGGAAAAGTTGGTTGGTAACAAGAAGTGAAATGCGCCGTTCACCCCAGCGTTGAGACCAACCTAAGGTGTGGTAAGTGCAGTAAGCCGATATGCCCTCGCTGTCTGGTGCAGACGCCGGTGGGCGCCCGGTGCCAGGACTGCGCCAG
>DAOWDD010000144.1 GCA_030639215.1 Dehalococcoidia bacterium | reverse complement strand
CACACCGGTCTCCGCCAGAATACGCTCAAGCAAACCCACCAGGGCAACCCCGTTATCGCAATAGGAGCCAATCCTGACCCCGGTCAACACCACCTCCCGATAGCCCTGAGCCACCCGTTGCTTGATACCACTAACCACCTTGCCGACGGCAAGGCTCCTTTCCCTGTCCCGTACCAGCGGGACGATACAGTAGGCGCAAAAGTTGCTGCAGCCATCCTGAACCTTGACCATAGCGCGTGTCCGAAAACCATCACAGCTGTTAGCTGCCAAACCCTCCTGCTCAATTACCCGGTCGCCCAAACAGCCGGACTCCTCCAGTAACCGCAATAGGTGTGGTTTATCACTATTTCCCAGGACAAGCCTGACCCCTTCAATGCTAGCCAGCTCGGTGGGGGCCCGCTCGGCATAACATCCGGTAGCCACCACCACGACACCAGGATTGCGGCGATGCGCCAATCGCAGCAGGTGGCGGGACTTGCGGTCAGCGATATGGGTAACCGTGCAGGTATTTAAAATATAGATGTCAGCCTCGCCGGGTGAAGATACCATCTGGCAGCCAGCCTCAGCAAACTGGCGGAACAGATCGTCTGTCTCCGCTTGGTTTAGCTTGCAGCCCAGGCTATCTAGGGCAATCTTGATACTTACCAATCAAAATCCTCTAAAGTAGGCTCTCAGTACTGAATTGACCGATTAGCTCTAATGGCATTATAATTTGCCTACACCAGCCGGTCAAACAGAAGGAGGGCTGACCCATCAAGAAAGATTCCCCAGCGATTAAGGAGAGGCGGGTTTGAATAATAGCCGATGGAACGTCCTGCCCCCGGCTCCAGCCGAGTATTTCGCTGAAACTCCGGACCTTTCCCCTCTGATAGCTCAAATCCTCTACAACCGCGGCCTCACCGAACCGTCCCAGTTAGCATCCTTTATCGCTGCCGACGAACGCCTATCAGCTGACCCCTTCCTGCTGCCTGATATGCACCAGGCGGTAGCCCGGACCTACCGCGCCCTGCTCTCCGGAGAAAACATCGCTATCTACGGCGACTTTGATGCCGACGGCATCACCGCCACCGTCCTGTTGGTCCAGGGAATTAGCCGGCTCGGCGGCAAGGTCGTCCCCTATCTCCCGCATCGTCTGAATGAAGGACACGGTGTCAAGACAACCGTTCTGGAGAAGCTCCACCAGCAAGGTATCAGCCTGGTTATCACCGTTGATTGCGGCATCACTGCTCTGGCTGAGGTCAAGAAGGCGCAAAGAAAGGGGCTTGATATTGTTATTACCGACCACCACACCCCCCCGGACACCATCCCACCGGCGACTGCTGTGGTTAACCCCAAACTACCCGGTTCAGAATACCCTTTCTTAGAACTGGCCGGCGTCGGCGTAGCCTTCAAGTTCCTTCAGGCCCTACTACAGAGCATCGGCAAAGAGGAAAGGCTGGAAGAGATGCTCGACCTGGTAGCCCTGGGGACGATAGCCGATGTGATGCCCCTGGTAGGGGAAAACCGCTACCTGGTCAAGCAAGGACTAAGGCTACTTAATTCCGCACCCCGCCCCGGCATAAGGGAAATGGCAAATCAGACCAGTCTGACCATCGGCAGCCTTGATACGGAGAGCGTCTCCTGGGTGATAGCCCCTCGCTTAAACACTACCGGCAGACTGGGACACGCTATGCCCAGCTACCAGCTGCTGATAACAGACTCTACCGAGGAGGCACGCCAACTTAACCTATGGCTGGAACAGAAAAACGCGGAGCGACAAAGACTGACCAGCGAAGTAATCAGCAAGGCCAGGGAGCAGATACTGGCTGAAGGGATTTCCCCGATTCTGCTCGCCAGCGATGAGGAATACCCGGTGGGAGTCATCGGTCTGGCTGCCGGCAGGCTACGTGAAGAGTTCTACCGCCCGGCGGTGGTGGTCAAAACCGGCAAGCAGACAAGTACCGGCAGCTGCCGCAGCATCCCGGAGTTTAACATCACCCAGGCCCTGAAGCAGTGCCAGAGCCTCCTCTCTCACTTTGGCGGACATCCCCAGGCAGCCGGCTTTACCCTGCCGACCAGGAACTTGCCCCGCCTGAAAGAAGCGCTCCTTAGGATAGCAGCCACCAAGCTGGCCGGTGTTGACCTCCGCCCTCACCTTGATATTGATGCCGAGGTTACCTTACCTAAACTGGCCGGGGATACCTTTTCCAGCCTGCAGAAGCTGGCCCCGTTCGGTAAGGGGAACCCGGCGCCTACCTTCATCAGTCGAAAGGT
>DAOWDD010000138.1 GCA_030639215.1 Dehalococcoidia bacterium | reverse complement strand
GGGTTCGCAGAAGGGATGGATGATACCGCCGGGCCTGGCGTTCGCCAGCGTGAGCGAGCGCGCGTGGAAGGCGCACGCCGAGGCCAAGATGCCTCGCTTCTACTGGGACTTCAGCAAGGCAAAGGACTATCTGGAAAAGGGACAAACACCATGGACACCGGCGATTTCCACCGTATTTGCCCTGGCGGTATCCCTGAAAATGATGTTAGAGGAAGGTCTAGCCGGTATCGTAGATCGGCATGCCCGTCTGGGCAGCCTGGCTCGCGATGGGGTGAAATCACTCGGTTTACCCCTCTTTGCCGACGAAAATTATGCCTCCAATACCGTTACCGCCGTAGCGGCAGCTAACGGGCTTGATATTATTAAGCTGCTCAAAATTCTAAGAGAGGAACACCATATTGTACTCGGCGGCGGACAGTCAAAATTAAACGGCAAGATATTCCGTATCGGCCATCTGGGCTGGGTAAGTGAGGCGGATATTAACACCGTAATTTCAGTGCTTGAAGTAGTACTGCCACAGGCCGGGTTCAGGGGTTAGCCGATGAAGGTCCTGGTTACGGAAGCTATTTCCGATGAAGGAATCAGTATTCTGAGTAGCTGTGCTCAGGTGGATGTCAAGCTGGGGCTGAAGCCGGAGGAAATAGTATCCATAATTGGTGATTACGAAGCACTGGTGGTGCGCAGTCAGACTAAGGTCTCGGCTGAGATTATTGAGGCGGGGAAAAGGCTCCAGGTCATTGCCCGTGCCGGTATCGGGATAGACAACGTCAATGTTGACGAGGCGACCCGGTGTGGTATCGTGGTCGTTAATGCTCCTACCGGCAACACAATCTCGGCTGCCGAGCATACTATTGCCCTTATGCTTTCCCTAGCCCGCTATATCCCCCAGGCTAACGCTGCCCTCAAGTCCGGGTTATGGCAGCGAAGCGAATTTATGGGTACTGAGGTCAGAAACAAGACGTTAGGTATTATCGGCCTGGGCAGCGTGGGCTCGGAGGTAGCCAGGCGGGCTCGAGGCCTGGAAATGAGACTCATTGCCTATGACCCGTTTGTCTCCGTTGAGCATGCCCATAACCTGAAGGTAGAGCTCTTCTCCCTTGAACAGCTACTGAAGGAAGCGGACTTTATCACTCTCCACCTGCCGTTAACAGAGTCAACAAAGGGTCTGATTGGAGCTAGAGAACTGAGCCTGGTCAAACCGGAGGTCCGTATTGTTAACTGCGCCCGGGGTGGGTTAATCGACGAAGCGGCACTGGTCAAGGCGGTAAAGGAAGAAAGAGTGGCTGGTGCTGCTATTGATGTCTTTCCTAAAGAACCGACAACAGAGAGCCCCCTCTTCGAAAGCGATAGCATTATTGTCACCCCTCATTTAGGGGCCTCCACAACCGAAGCTCAGGCTATGGTGTCCCGGGACGTCGCCACCCAGATTGTGGATGTTTTTAAGGGACAGCCGGCCAGATACTCGGTTAATGCTCCCTTTATCTCTACGGAGATGCTGGCTGTACTGGCACCATTTATGAAAGCGGTCCACACACTGGGCAGACTGGTCAGCCAGCTTGCTGAAGGGCAAATGAATACCATAAAACTCGGCTATGAGGGCGAAATCTCCAACTATGAGACTAACGCTCTTAAAGCGTCTGCCCTGGGGGGAATACTCGAGGAGACAAGTGAGGAACGGGTTAACCTGGTCAATGCTAATATCGTAGCGGCTAAGCGTGGTCTGGCGGTAGTAGAGCAGAAGGAAACCACCTGTGAAAACTACGCCAGCCTTATCACTATAGAGGTAACCACCAGCAGCGGCGTTACCATTGTGGCCGGGACAGTGATGCGCGGCGAGCTGCATATTGTGCGGGTCAATGACTACTGGTTTGATATTGCACCGGCTGGGGGCTACTTCCTGTTCAGCGACCACCTGGACCGTCCCGGTCTTATCAGCGCTGTGAGTAAGGTAACCGGAGATGCCGATGTAGATATCAGCTCAATGCATGTAGGACGTCTTAAACCGAGAGGGCAGGCATTGATGATACTGGCTCTCGATGAGCCCCTATCTAAGAAGCAAATTAAGCAGGTACTGGCTATCCCCGATGTCTATGCCGCCAAACTGGTAAGGCTATAGCAGTTCGCCTGAAGGTAGCTACCCCAGCCGGCGGAAGACCAAGCCTGATGGGGGTTTGGGGTAGAAGTAGGTCGATTTCCTGGGCATACGGTCACCGACATCGGAAATAGCCTTAATTACTTCCGTCTTGACCGGGCTCAGGAAAAAGGCGAGCTGGTATTCACGGTTCAACACCTTGTTTATCACATCCATCTTGTC
>DAOWDD010000158.1 GCA_030639215.1 Dehalococcoidia bacterium | reverse complement strand
TTTATGGCTATGGCCGGGACTTTTGGTGAATTTCACGGCCTGAAAGAAGTCCGGGCCATTCAATTTGCTATGGAGATGGGATGGCCAGTTGTTGGTATGAATGACTCCGGTGGAGCCCGACTTCAAGAGGGGATGGATACTCTAGAAATGTATGGTAATCTATTCCGGACTCAAATCCGCGCCTCAGGCATCGTCCCACAGATAGCTTTGCTAATGGGCCCCTGTTTGGGAGGACAAGCCTATCACCCGATTATGCAAGACTTTATTATCCAGTGTCGGGATACTGGCTTCATGGGAATTGCTGGCCCTGCCTTCGTTAAAACGCAACTGGGAGAGGAAATTAGCCTTGAGGAACTCTCCGGATGGAAAGCGCACGCGGTTAAAGCCGGGCAAACCCATGTAGTAGCCGAGAATGATAAGGATACCTTAGACAAGGCCAAGGAACTCTTAGCCTTCTTCCCCTCCAATAACAGGGAAATGCCGCCTCGTATTCAGACCAGTGATGACCCGCAGCGGACATGCCCAGAACTGGATACCATAATCCCTGACCGAACAACACAGCCCTACGATATGTTTAAAGTGATTAGGGCCGTGGTAGATGATGGTTATTTCTTCGAAATATTAAGAGACCACGCCAAGAGTGTAATCACCGGCTTCGCCCGGTTTAATGGACGCCCGGTAGGTATCTGGTCAAACCAACCGATGTGGGCAGCCGGGACCATCGATATTGATGCCGCCGACAAAGGTGCCCGGTTCATCAGAACCTGTGACCTGTTCAACATCCCAGTGGTCGCCCTTAGCGACTGTCCCGGCTATATGATAGGTTCTGATCAGGACTGGAGAGGCATTTTACGCCATGGTGCCAAGCTACTTTTTGCCTGGGCAGATGCCACCGTGCCCCTGATTTCAATCATGCTGAGAAAGTCTTATGCCGGCGCCCACTACGGTATGCTTGATAAGGCTATTGGTGGTGACCTAGTCTTTGCCTGGCCAACGTCTCGGATTACTATCGTCGGTGCTGACACTGCCGCCAGCGTCATCTTTGCCCGGGAGATAAGAGATTCAGAAAATCCAGAAGAGACACGAGCCCAAAGAATAAAGGAGTATAGTGACCTATATGAGAACCCCTACCGTGCCGCTGAGCGAGGCTTTATTGATGATGTGATAATGCCCAGTGACACCAGGAAAGTCATCAATAGAGCGCTTGATGTTCTGCGAGATAAAAACAAGGACAACAAGGCGTTTAAGGCTAGATCGTGGCGGAAATACTCCAATATTAACCTGTGAGGTAAGACTACCATAGAGATAATCCCTGCCGTAGACCTTAGACAAGGTAAGTGTGTCCGCCTGTATCAGGGTGACTACCAGGCGGAAACGATATTCTCTGATGAGCCGGTTGAGGTTGCATTGCGGTGGCAATCATTAGGGGCACCAAGGTTGCATATCGTTGACCTTGATGGTGCCGCTACCGGTGACCTCTATAACCTGGATATTATTACCGAGATAGCCAGTGCCCTGTTGATTCCTACTCAACTGGGTGGGGGTATCCGCCAACTGGAAACGATAGAGCAATTGCTTAAAGCTGGCATAGAGCGTATCATCCTCAGCACAGCCGCCGTAGAAGACCCCGAGTTGATTAAAGAGGCCTGTCATAAGTTCAGCGAATCCATCATTGTTGGTATTGATGTCCGGGAAGGGTATATTGCCACACATGGCTGGCAGCAACAAACCGAGCTAAAGACTGTAGAATTCGCCAAATCTATGGTCAAGCTGGGAGTCAGACGTTTTATCTACACCGATATTAGCCGTGATGGCACTCTCACCGAACCCAAGTTCACCGCTATCACTGAGCTAATAGATACCACCGGGCTACCTATTATCGCCTCTGGTGGTATCTCGTCACTAACTCACCTCAAGATATTGAAGCAGCTCGGTGCTGAGGGAGCTATTGT
>DAOWDD010000041.1 GCA_030639215.1 Dehalococcoidia bacterium | reverse complement strand
CATGGAGTGGGTCGCCGAAGGGGCAGCCCTGTGCTTCATCGGCCTGCTCACCCTGCTTGTTACCAGCTTTGCAGGGCCGCAAGACCCGCTTGCCACCACTATATACCGGGTGTCCGCGGGGATGCTCATTACCATGGCAGTATTGACTGCACTAACCGGAGCACGGACATCCATCATACCGATAAAGGTCTGCCCGATGGTGAAGGCCGTTGCCGCGGTATTGCTTCTCGTGGGTAGTATACTCTAAGACAAACCCGCCCCGGGTCAGGGTATTGGCCAGCCCCCTCCGAAATAGGGGCCCAGCAGGGTTTCTAAGAAAACGTACCCTATAGCAAACATAATACCGATGATTACCGCCACTATACCGATATTAATCAGCAGCATCCTCCACCAGAGGCCCCAGGCCAGTCCCCAGGTCGGTTTAACGGTTACCTTCTCATCATCCATCTTCTTTTCCTCCTTTCTCCCTATCCGATTCTTGCTTTAACAGCCAGTACTCCAGGCTGTCGGCTAAGGCTAACCAGCTAGCCTCAATGATGTTGGCCGAGCTGCCCACGGTCCGCCACTCACGGACTCCATCGCTGGACTCAATAAGAACCCGGACCTGAGACTCAGTGCCAACACTCTCTTCGAGAATACGGACCTTATAGTCAACCAACCTGACAATAGCCAGGCTGGGGTAGAACTGAAGCAGCGCCTTTCGCAGGGCATGGTCGAGGGCATTAACCGGACCGTTACCTTCAGCCGCGGTATGAATTATCTCACCAGCCACCTTCACCTTCACCGTTGCCTCGGAGAGCATCTCCTCAAGCTCCACACTAGTCGGCAGCCGCCGCCGTCTCTCCACCACCACCATAAAATCAACCAGCTCAAAGGACGGCCGGTAATCCGGCTTAGCCCGGCGGACCAGCAGCTCAAAGGAAGCCCCGGCATTCTCGTACTGAAAGCCGCGGCTCTCCAGAGACTTCACCTGGTCGAGCAGTCTCTTTACCTGCTCGCCACGTGAGGGCAGGTCCAGGCCCATCTCCCTGGCCTTGTAGATAATGTTACCCCTGCCTGAGAGCTCGGACACCACCACCCTCGACCGGTTACCGACCCGGGCCGGGTCGGTATGCTGATAGCTCTCCGACCACTTGGCCAGGCCGGAAACATGGAGCCCGCCCTTATGACTAAAGGCACTGGAACCAACATAGGGTAAAGAGGCATCAAGGGCAAGGTTAGCCACCTCACTTATATAGTGTGAAACCTCGGTCAGTTTAGCCAGCCCGGCATCGGTAATACAGTCAACGCCCATCTTGAGCTTCAGTCCCGGGATAATAGAGCAGAGGTCGGCATTACCGCAGCGCTCACCGTAGCCGTTAATCGTTCCCTGGACCTGGCTTGCCCCGCCAGCCACGGCGGCCAGGGTGTTAGCCACCGCCATCCCGCCATCATTATGGGCATGGATACCCAGCGCTACGGCGGTCCTCTCCCTGACTGCCCGAATGGAGGCTGCTATCTCATCGGGCAGCGAGCCGCCGTTAGTATCACACAGTACCAGGCAACCGGCCCCGGCAGCTGCCTCCAGACAGCGCAGGGCATAACCGGAATTAGTCTTAAAGCCATCGAAAAAGTGCTCGGCGTCAAAGAAAACGGTAAGCCCCTTCGCCCTGAGATAGCCTATCGAGTCGGCAATCATACTCAAGTTTTCCTCAAGGGTGGTTTCCAGTACCCGGGTAACCTGTAATTCAGAGCTTTTACCGACGACGGTAACCGTCTTCACCCCGACACCGGCCAGGGACTTAAGGTTAGCGTCATCCTCCGCCCTGGTACTGGGCTGCCTGGTGCTGCCGAAGGCGACCAACTCCGAATTACGGAGGCTGAGGTCCTTCGCCGAGGCAAAGAACTCGACATCCTTGGGATTGGAGCCGGGCCACCCTCCCTCGATAAAATGGACACCCAGCTCATCGAGCCTGAGGGTAATAGCCAACTTGTCCGCCACAGAAAAGGAGATCCCCTCTTTCTGCGCCCCATCGCGAAGTGTAGTATCATAAAGCTGAACTGAAGCCACTTTTATCCTGCCACCTTCCCGGCAATCAGGTCACCCATCCTTCCGGTGCCCACCTTTACCTTACCCTCGGCCATTATATCATAGGTGCGATAGCCCTCCTCGAGCACCTCATCAACCGCACTCTCAAGCACCTGCGCCTCCCGGGCCAGGCTAAAGGAATAGCGCAGCATCATAGCGACACTGAGGATGATAGCGATTGGATTAGCCATATCAAGTCCGGCGCGGCGGGGGGCACTGCCGTGTATAGGCTCATACATACCGAAGATACTAACCCCCTCCTGCGGCACCCCGGCCAGGCTGGCTGATGCCAGCATCCCCATCGACCCCGCCAGCATTGACGCCTCATCGGTAAGGATATCGCCAAATGTATTCTCGGTAACGACGACATCAAAGTAGGTCGGGTTCTGAATTATCCGCATCGAGCAGGCATCGACCAACATATGCTCCAGCTCAACATCAGGGTAATCACCAGCTACCTCCATGGCTACCTGCCGCCACAGCCGGGAAGACTCCAGCACATTAGCCTTGTCCACCGAGACCAGCCTTTTGTCCCGTCTCAGCGCCAGCTCAAAGCCAACCCGAACGATACGCTCAATCTCCTGCTCGGAGTAGTTCATCGAATCGGTAGCCCGCCGTCCCCGTGATGTCCGCCACTGCCTCTTCGGCCGGCCAAAGTAAAGGCCCCCGGTAAGCTCACGGACAAATATGAAGTCCGCCCCCCGGATAACCTCCGGCTTCAAGTTGGTGGAATCAACCAGCACCGGAAAGACCCTGACCGGGCGCAGGTTGGCAAACAACCCCAGCCCCTTCCTTAACGCCAAAAGCCCGTCTTCGGGACGGACTCTAGCCCCCGGGTTACTGTCCCACTTAGGGTCACCGACCGCCCCGAGCAGCACCGCCTGAGCGCTCCGACACATCCTCAACGTATCGCCGGTAAGGGCTTCCCCCGTCTTATCAATAGCAACACCACCCACCAACCCATAGTCCAATCTGAAATCATGGCCGAAGCGGCTGCCCACAGCCTCTAAGACCTTGACCGCTTCAGCAGTAACGTCGGGACCAATGCCATCGCCAGGTAAAACAGCTAAACTAAGTTGCACGCTAAATCCTCCTGCCAGCCAATCTGTTCCTGGTGTACTCAATAAGACCACCGCTTGAAATCAATTCCGCCATAAAATCGGGGTAAGGCCTGGCGGTAAATACCTCACCCCTGGTCAGGTTCTTTATCTCCCCACTGAAGAGGTCAACCTCCAGGGTATCACCAGCCTCAGTCCCATTCACCGCCTGCTCACACTCAAGCAAGGGCAGGCCGATGTTTATTGCATTACGAAAGAAGATGCGGGCAAAGGTCCCGGCGATAACACAGGAGATGCCGGCCGCCTTAATCGCCAGCGGGGCATGCTCACGAGAAGAGCCGCAGCCAAAATTGGTGGCCGCCATAATGATATCACCCGGCTTAACTTCAGTAACAAAATCCCTATCGATATCCTCCATGCAGTGCTTGGCCAGCTCTGCCGGCTCGGTCACATTGAGGTACCGTGCCGGGATAATGGCATCGGTATCAACATTGGCGCCGTACTTATGGACTCTACCTTTTAGCATAAGCCGATAACTCCCTAATTAAGGTCTTTTAGGAACGTGATGCCTGCTCTTTAGACTTCTAGATATATCAGGTGGTAACTTCCTCCGGGCCGACAATTCTACCGGCAATAGCGCTGGCAGCCGCTACTGCCGGGTTAGCCAGATAGACCTCCGACTGGGGACTGCCCATCCGGCCGACGAAATTACGGTTGGTGGTGGCGATACAGCGCTCGCCGCTGGCCAGAATCCCCATATGCCCCCCCAGGCAGGGACCGCAGGTAGGGGTACTGACAGCAGCCCCCGACTTGATAAATACCCCTATTAACTCCCTGGTGACAGCATCAAGGTATACCTCCTGCGAGCCGGGGATAATAATACAGCGTACCCTGGGGTGGACCTTCCTGCCCTTTAGTACCTGAGCAGCAAGCTGCAGGTCTTCAAAGCGGCCGTTGGTACAGCTGCCAATTACCACCTGGTCAATCTCGATATCACCTAACTGACTGACCGGTCTGGCATTGGCCGGCGAGTGCGGCAGAGCAACCTGAGGCTCGATAGTGGAGATATCATAGTCAATAACCTGAGCGTACTCTCCGTTATTGTCCGGTTCATAGACCATATAGGGACGGCGGGCGCGAGGCTTTATGTAAAGCTGGGTCTTATTGTCCACCCTGAAGATACCCGCCTTTGCTCCGGCCTCAACCGCCATATTAGCCATGGTAAACCGTCCGTCCAGGGGCAATGAGTCGACTGCCTCACCGGCAAACTCCATCACCGAATACAGAGCGCCATCAACACCAATATCTCCAATGGTGTACAGGATTAAGTCCTTCCCCCCTTCCCACTTCCCCGGGCTCCCGTGATAGACCAGCTTAATAGTCGGCGGCACCTTCATCCAGATGTCCCCGGTCGCCATAGCAGCGGCGATATCGGTTGACCCCATACCGGTAGCGAAGGAACCTAGAGCACCATAGGTACAGGTATGTGAATCAGCCCCGATGACGACATCACCGGGCAGTACCAGCCCCTGCTCGGGCAAAAGGACATGCTCAATACCCATCTGACCGACTTCAAAGTATATCACCCCTTGCTCACGACAGAACTCGCGCATCACCTTTACCTGCTCTGCCGAAGCAATGTCCTTATTAGGCGTAAAGTGGTCCGGGACCATCACTATTTTACCAGGGTCAAAGACCCTGTCTACACCCGTCCTGCGAAACTCTCTGATTGCAATGGGGGCAGTAATATCGTTAGCCAGAATAAGGTCCACCCGGACGTTCAGGAATTCTCCGGGGCTTACCTCTTTCTTGTCAGTATGAGCGGCAAGTATCTTCTCAGCTAAGGTCAATAGAACCTCTCCTTTCCCTCGGGGAGATACCCGAAAGGGGGCTACTGCCGGATATGGCGAGGCAGGAACAACACGGCCAGGGTAACACCAGTGGTAACACCGGCAACCAGGTATAAGCCGGCGCCCGCCGCCAGGCCGATAGCCGCCACCGCCCAGATGGTAGCGGCGGTAGTCAACCCACCAACGATGTCACTGGCGCCCCGGTGAATAATCGCCCCCGCACCGATAAAGCCGATCCCGGCCACCACTCCCGCCGCCACCCTGCTCACATCAACAGCAGGGCCAAACCCATAGATAGAGGCTACCGTAAATAGAGCAGCACCCACTGCGATGAGAACGTGGGTCCTGAGGCCGGCTGGTTTACCCGCCTTCTCTCGCTGGTAACCGATAGCCGCT
>DAOWDD010000049.1 GCA_030639215.1 Dehalococcoidia bacterium | reverse complement strand
GCCCTCCACCCTTTTGATGGATAACAGTTTACCACATAATCCGCCCGGGCAAATTGCCAGTAAGACCACTTATTGTATATAATTACCGGTAACGAACGGGGCTGTAGCTCAGCTGGGAGAGCGCCTCCTTTGCAAGGAGGAGGTCAGGGGTTCGAGTCCCCTCAGCTCCACCACCCATAAAAGCTTAGCGAAAGCCAGCCAATTGTCTGTATAACGGAAGTTTGAGAGGCATTTATTGTTTTGCAGGGTACGGTGTGGGTTATCTGGATAGGTCAGGCACTCGGGTTCACCACGTGCCCAACAAACAGTATTGCTCCAGTCTCGTTGTCGCGAATCAAGAAGATAAAGGGGTGGTCAACGTTGACATCGATAGGCATATCTGGAAGCGCTGTTAGCTCCATTACCACGGCGGTGGCTGCTGCTGCTTCTGTACCAGCTTCATCTACAGAGACGAATGCCTTGTGAACTACATCTGCGATGAACAGGTCACGGTTACCCGTCATGCCAGAGAAGTCCGCACCTCCCGAGAAGGCAACCGGCATACCCAATGCTGTGAGAGTCTCCTTCAGAGCAAAGTCTGACTCGAATTCAAATCCGGGCATCGTCAGGTTTATTTCCCTTTGCTCCAGGCTTCCCAGGATTGCATCTACTCGCTGTGCATCCAGTGACGCTTCGAATGATTCAAACTGGCCTCGTGCGGGAAGCAAGATTACCATTGAAAGTTCACAGCCATCATACGGCAGTTCAATCGCCTGATAACCATCGCCATCAGCATAGCCAAATGATTCGGTCTGCCTCATCATCGGTACAGTGATTTCATTTCCCTTGAGTAGATAGAAAGTGCCGTCACCGGTTATATCCTCCGCAAAGGGATACTGCCATGCTGCGTTAAAGTAGATGGCATTGGTGAGGACAAGGCGGGTCAGTGCGTTTATTAGGCCCTGTGGAATCAGGTCTTCAATTCGTCCTTCTGTCTGGTCGCCAACCCAGTTGTTTATAGTGATGCGGGAATCTTCCGGTGCGCTCGCAAAATCAAGGATTCTCAACCCGGCACCGTAGTCCTCAACTAACACATCAAGGAACTCGGCAAGAAATTTGTAGTCCTTCTGTCCCCAGATGGCGTTGACAATGTTCAGCCGAAAACCCTCGCCATCCTTACCCTGGGCACCTTCACCACGCTGAGCCAGCTCGATATCCAGACCGTTGAAGGCCGGGTGCAGACGATCCTGGGGAAGACTGAAGTAGAGGGTATCCGCCATCTGTTGCGCGGTCTCACTGCGAGCGCCGGCGTAGGTCATCGCCAGTGCCAGCGATATGCTGTAGGGCGAATAAAACAGGTTATCGTCTTCTTCTCTTAGTGCCTGATACAAATCAAAGGCGAAGGCGTTGTTTCCATCGACTAGAGTTGCCAGATCGGCTTCGTTCACATCCGGCGAAGTCAACCGCTGCTTCTCTGACCGAATTACCTCACCTGATACCGGTTGGGCACAGGCGGTTAAACCGAGTATTGCGACCAACAGTATCACGAAAATAGATGTTCTTTTCATTACTATTTACCTCAAGCTACTATCTCTGGTGATGCTCGATACTTATAACGACTGAGTTGAATTTTTGTTAGGGTATCCTGCAGATTTCCAGAACCTGGTGGTGCTGCCTTTGATTATTTAGCCGGCTTAATAACCAAGCAGCTATTTAGGCGTTCCGCGCAATTGTGGGACGGCAGGGATACTGGTGTGACACCTGGTGCGGCAGGAGGGAGTGGGGCTTTTCCTGTCCGTGGGCTTCCATCAATTCTGCATTACCCATGACCCGGCGAGGGTCTCCGTCGGCAACGATGCCACCGCCATCCATCAGCACGACACGGTTACATACCTCCAGAATAAGCTCCAGGTCATGGGAGGCAACCAGAATAGTCTCTGTGGAACACTGCAAAAGACGGATGAGACGGCGGCGTGAGCGGATATCAAGATTGGCACCGGGTTCGTCATAGATTATCAGACGCGGATGCATCGCCAGTACACCGGCCACCGAGATTATCCTCTTCTCCCCTTCCGAGAGATGGTGGACAGGCCTCTCAGCGAGCTCGGTCCCTTCCACTGTGGCCAGGGCTTCGCTTACCCGCTTTTCGACCTCGTCCTTGGACAGCCCGGTGTTCTGCGGACCAAAGGCGACGTCATCCCACACCGAAGGACAGAACAGCTGGTCGTCAGGGTTCTGAAAGACGAGGGCGACATCAGGGCGAAAATCACCGTTCACCACCGACTTACCCAGGAGGACAACCTCCCCGGCTGACGGCTTCAGCACCCCGCAGAGACTGAGGAAGAAGGTGGTCTTACCCGCTCCGTTGGGGCCGATTAAGCCAACCCTCTCTCCCGGCATCACGGTAAGGGTAATGTTGTTCAGGACATTAGGCCGATCCGGATAGGAAAAGCACAACCCGGAAACAGAGAGCGCCGGTTCGACCATCTCCTCCGCTAATAGTGTTATGTCAGATTCTCTCATCAGTCATCTTTTCGCTATTGTAGCAGAGCGCTTGTCCCGTGTCCAAACAGGATATCACCGGTAATAAATCCGGCGGCAATCAGAAGAACAATGCCGAGAGTAACCACGTCACGGCGACAGGCCTGAAATTCAGCCCGGGGGTGGGGGGCGTGGCCATAGCCACGCAAAATCATCGCCTTGTACACCCACTCCGACCGCTCATAGCTATGCACCAGAATACTGCCGCCCAGCCAAGCCAGGGTACGCAGCCCATGAAGACTGAGGCGGCGTTTACGAAAGCCACGCAGCCTCATCGACATCTGCATCTTCTTAAGGTCCTGGCCAATCTCCTGAATGTAGCGCAGGGCAAGCAGTGCCATATCAGCCATAATACCGGGCAGACCCAGCGCCCGCATTGCCTTTATCGTCGTCAAGAGGGGGGTAGTAGCAAAGAGGACCAGGGCGATAGTCAGGATGGAGATAAACCTAATCGCAATCAAGACTACGGTAAGCAGTCCTTCCCGATACACATCAAGGGGTCCGATACTCAGGACAACGGTCTGGCCGGACAGGAAAGGCAGAGTGAGGACTAGGGCCAGTAGGAAAAAGGAGGGAAAGCGCAACCGCCTCAGCATAAAAGAGGCAGGCAGCCTGGAGATAACGTATATGGCGACGGTAACACCCACCATGGTCAACAGCATACGCAAGTCACGGACAAAGGAGAAAGCAAATATCAGGGTAATCAGGCCGATTAGCTTGTATCTTGCTTCCCAGCGATGGAATGGGGAGTCCAGGTTGATATATTCATCCAGTCCCAGCTTCATACGCCATCCAGAATTCCTGGCCGCACCCGCCTTAAGAAAACGACCAAAAGTGATGTTATGGCACCCTCAATGCCTAATAGCGGCAGGTGGGCGATTGCCATGGTGTAGATTGCCGCCCGCTCGGCTGCGGCACTGATAAAATCAGCCGGCAGATTAGTGACCAGAATGCCGACAAAGATGGCTACCGAGACGCCGACAGCAACAGCGCCAGCCAAAAAGTCAAAGGCACCGTCTTGCTTCGGGCTCTCTTTACTCCCAAGCTTACGCAGGCGGAATATGTAGTAGGCCAGTATCGCCGGCAGTCCCATTATCACTGCGTTTATTCCCAGGGTAGTCAGGCCACCGTGCCCGAACATTACCGCCTGGAAGAACAGCCCGATAAGGATAGCCGGAAAGGCGTAATAGCCCAGTAGAGCGCCCAGGAGACCATTCAATACCAGATGAACGCTGGTCGGCGGCACCGGGATATGAATCCAGGAGACGACAAAGAAGGCCGCCGTAAGCAGCGAAGCCTTGGGAATACCCTCACGGGGGTTTTCTTTTTGCTTGATTTTACGAATTGAATACCAGGTGACGGCGGCGGTAGCCGCATACCCGCCGGCATTCACCGAGATAGGCAGGATACCGTCAGGGATATGCACTAGGCCTTCCTCTTCCGTAAGAAGTAGAGCGCCGTACCAACACTGCCCCAGACCACGGCGGCTGACATCAACCCGATTTGAAGCTTACTATAGCCTCCGGCACCACCCACCGCCACAGCATCTCCACCGACAGGGATATGAACAATATCACCGTGACCCGCCTGGCGCACCTGGATATCCCAGATGCCCGGCCTAGAGCTGTCCGGGGTAAAGCTAAAACGGCCTTCGTCATCACACACCCCGGTCAGCCAGGGGGTAGCCGGGTCATCCGGCGCATAGACGACGAACTGGGCGCCAGCCATCGGCTCGCCGCTGTCATAGGTGGCGACAAGCTCAATCACCGTACTGACCTCATACTCGATGCTGGCACCATGGGCAAATACCTTGACCGGCAGAGCAAGCCCAAGGACAAGGATGCCAATAAGGGATGCAATAACCTTCCACTTGATACGCATAGCACGACCTCCCCGAATCCAGGGGCTGCCGCCGTCAGCAGCCCCCTTCCGAATCAAATGCTTAATGACACTCACAATAGCAGTGGCCTTCACCGACGTGACCCAGGTGAAGCTCAGTCATATCCAGGTCTACCTGCCCACCTTCGGCAACATCGGCAAACGGGTCGAAGCCGAGGGCGCTAACGTTCAAATCATCATCCATGGGAGTATCAGCATCCCCGAAGATATGGTCGAAGTGGAAGGTCATCTCCAGGTCGGCCACACCATCCTGCTCCAGGATACCCCTACGCTCATCGCCGACGTACTCACCACAACTGTACCCGCATTCCTCATCAACGTTGATGGCAAAGTCAACCCTCCGGCCGTCTTTCTCAGCGGTCCCGATGATGACCAGGCTGTAGCCGGCTGCCGGGCCCGATGATGCCTTGGCCATCTCCCAGGAGATGGCATTATAATGGCCTGCCGGTGCGTCCGAAACCTCAGTCACAAGTATCGGCGGGGCATTTTCACCACCCTCCGCCAGATCCAAGGGATATACCTTGTCAAGGCTGACCGCAGCCTTGCCACTAACGTCGCCCCCCGAATGAGGGTCATACGGCGGGTCGGTCTGATAGGCGGTGATACCAGCCAGGGTAATGTAGACATGGTCGAAGTTGATGCTCCAGCCGTCCTTGGAAACAAAGCCCTGGCGGACGAAGTCCTCACCATTGGCATATACTTGAAGCCTCCCCGTCACCCCACCACCGGCACAGCCGGGAAGTATAACACCGACCAGGGATAAAGCAATAACCGGTATCACAAATGCCCGCTTTTTCATTAAAGT